>CAXTJC010000028.1:0-12919 GCA_964244225.1 uncultured Acidobacteriaceae bacterium | reverse complement strand
AGATGAGGGTGCCGCTTGCGCGCGCCAGGGACGGAGTCCCTCAGGAAGGTCTGGCTTCCTTATGGGCTTGCGTCAGCAAGACAGATCTAGAAAGGGCGGGCGTTGTAGGGAGGAACGGCGCGCGGAGATGGGTCGCGGAGAACGGCGCAGTCGGCCGGAGCAGGGGAGGAGACCTCCGCCCTCAAAGCTGGGAGTAAACAGTCAGAGCGCGCAAACGAGAGGGCGGGGTATGGGGAAAAGATTGTTGCCACGGTATCGCAACGATTCATGGCGGAGTTCGGCCGCGCGGCTTCGATCGCCGTTTTACTCAAACGAGGCGTCGGCGCGGTTTATCGCGACGACCAACGACACCGGCGAGGGGATGGCGTTGGCAGTGCGCCTGGGCGAACGGCTGTGGCGTGACGGCTTCCGGTACAGCAAGTGCGGCGTGATGATCTCTGAGCTGCTGCCGGAGACAGTGCGGCGACCGGCCCTGTGGGGCGAGCTGGACCGGGAGCGCCGGGAGCGAGCCTGGAGGACCATGGACCAGCTCAACGCCGCCTTAGGACGCGATACAGTCCGCATCCTCGGGGCCGGGCCGAAGGATGCGGCCTGGAAGCTGCGAGCGGAGCATCGCTCGCCTCGCTGGACGACGCGGTGGGAGGAACTGCCCCGCATAAAGTCAGGATCGGTAGCCCTGGGCGGCGAAGCCGACCCTCAAGGGTCCGAAGGACGATGGTCGTTTCTGGCTTAAAGGGTATCGAAACCAGCAGGGAAGGGGAGTATTCTGCTCTTAGCTTCCGGCGGGCTCCATCCCACCGGAAGGTTGTAAAACCTGCACTATCTCAAGAGATAGAGCAGGGCTGCAATCCACCGCAAGGGCAAATGGATTGCAAGATTGAAGCTGATGCTGAGACATAGCATAGCCTCTTCCTCCTTTCAACGAGAGATGACGGCCCTGTTGGCGCAGGGCCGTGTCACTTTTGGCAACCTCGGTTTTGCCCCTGCTTGACCAATCGCGCATCTATGAAGCCCCGTTGAGAGAACGTCCTAAAGTCTACCGGGCGTCGTACAGGTTGTCTTCCGCCCAGATCTCCCAGATGGCCCATCTGCGCGGGTCTCTGTTCAGCTCCAGCCCCGCTTTCGCTATGGCCTCATCCTTCGTGTATGCCGACAACCGGCTGTGTGGGCCGCACTCGTCGCAGCGATAGCCGAGGAAGTATCCGGCTGCGGACCTTTGAACACCAAGGGTCAGTATCTCGGAACAGCCATCTCCGCAGCAGGGAATCGTCGGAATGGGATTGGTGGTTGGCATGGGTCTCGTCTCCGTCTTGGAATGGTTTGGCTGTGTCTTGTCAGAGACACGCCTTGGCCCGGGCCCACGCCTGCGAGGGTAGCAAGTGCAAGGGGCGGGTTCCCTTCCCGAAGGGCGCCCAACGGGGCGGTCTGCACAAGCGAAGCGCGGAAGATAAGGGTGCCCCTTGCGTGCGCGAGGAGCGGAGCTCGATAGGAGGCTTGGTTTCCGCATCAGCGCGGAACGCGCAAACCTGCTCTTCAGGGGGCGTTGCGGGGTCTCCCCGCAGAGGGGGTGACGGAAGAGGTGGCCGGGCTCTTCGCCGGCGCAGCTCTGGAGATCGGGGGAGGCTCTTCCCCGGCATACAAGCAGTTGATTTAAGTCATCTACCTATAAGCGCGATGAGCCGGGCCTTTTTGACACCGCGACTACTGTTTTTTGGAGATGCGTCCAGGATGAGCGGTTTAGCGTGTCAGATGGCTGGAAACTTAGCGTGCTAAAGGGCTGGAATGCATATACGCGGAAGCCCACCACGCGGGGGTAAGGCATGCATCACTTCCTGTAATGCGACTTGTGGGCATCATCGGCTTGGGGGAACAAGGGCGTGTCTTTTGAGCGAGTGCGGGTATTCACCTTGTTTTTTTTCATTCTCGTTGCTGCCAAGGGGCGTACTGTCCTGGCTCAAGCGAGCGGATCGACAGACCCTGCGATAGCCACTATGCGGGTAAGCCTCGCCGAACTGGTCGAACATTTACCCGAGTATGTCCAGACGAAGCCCCGGCTGGCCTATACGGGCGCGATTGAGGATGCCCCCATTGCGGAACGCGATGCGGCAATCCCGAAGTTGATGCCGTGGATCCAGGACGGCCGCCCCGAGGTAAGAAGACTTGCTCTCCTGACGATTTACCTGCTTTATCTGCCAAGCCAGGCGCGGCCCGGGCAGGACTACCGAGTCTCCTTTCCGATTCAGTACGTCCAGGGTATAGCCGCGCACCTGCGCGACTCGGATCTAGGGGTCCGCAAAGCAGCCGCTGCAGCGCTGCTCCCGACGGAATACAGCGGGGTTGGCCTTGATGAGCTTGTAAGGCTGGTTGTACCGATGTTGCGGGAGCAAGATATCTTGACCGAATATCCGGATCCGTTCTTCGTAGAAAGCGAGAAGCAGATGCTGGCTCGGATGACCCCGGAACAACAGGCACAGTTCAAGGCTCAACCCCGCAAAGTGATCAAGCTGCCCGCAGAGGGGGTGGAACTTCTTGGCCTTCTCACGATGCCGGCAGTGCACTCAGCGAACACTGTGGATGACTCGATCGTCGCGTTTCTGGACCGCGATGATCAGACGAAGTCGACGCTCAGGGACTGCCTGCACACTGCAGAGTTGAATAATGCAAGTGAGCGGGTGAACAATGAGGCGTTGCGGCAAGTCTTCGAAAAGAAGGCAATGACGATCTTTCTTCTGCAGTTTGTCACTCAATTACGGCTTACCCCCGAGCAATTGACGGCACAGAGAGCCCAACTGATAGCACTCTCAAATGACGCCTCTGCGCATCCGGCCCTGCAAAGATCGGCCGCGATTGTCGCTGCATGCTGGACGGGGCAGAACAACCTCTGCAGGCCTGGAGAAAAGGACCTCATTGAGCAATTGGATACGAAGTAGTTAGTCCTGCTAAACGCGGTTGTCGGAAGCTGATCCAGTTCGGAGGCGGAACGACCTCCGGGGAACACCCGCACGCCTCGTGGTGTCTAAGCTCTCAGCTCCGCTTCAGCAGACCCTTTCACAAGGTCGGGATGCAGATGACCACAGAAGATAGTTCCGATGCTGCGCTGGTTTTTTCGCCTGCTCGCCTGTGGCCGAACAGAGAGCACGAATCAAGTGCGGTCGCCGGGCTGCTCTGCAGAGTAGGTATTCACCACTGAAGACGGCTGGACACCAGCAAGCTCGCGCCAGAGAGGGGTGCGGTGTTTGCAGCGACCGCATCAAAGCAGCACAGTGCCGCACAGTCGAACGCGAGCACGGGTCTGAAATACATCACGTATCCCAGCCGCAACTACCTCTTGTCCACACAGTCTGGTTCCGAGGTGACGAATGAACTACCGAGGTATGACCATTCTGATCACAGGCGCTTCGACCGGTCTGGGCGAGGCGTTTGCACAGCAACTGGCTAAACAAGGCGCCAACCTGGTTCTGGTAGCTCGTTCTGAAGACCAGCTGAACCGACTGGCGGAGACGTTGCGTGCGGAGGCCAAGGGGCAGGTCACCGTCTTACCAGCAGATCTTTCGTCTTCCGATGCGGTCGACCACCTGATCGCCGATGTCATGAGCAGCGATCTCAAGATAGATATCCTGGTGAATAACGCCGGACTGGGAGTTTTTGAAGACTTCCTTGCCACCACCTTTGCGGCGCAGGTACAGCAAGTCGATGTGAATATACGCGCTCTGGTTGCGCTTACTCATGCCTTTGCTCCTGGAATGGTCGCAAGGCGTCGGGGCGGGATCATCAACATCGCTTCGACCGCTGCCTTCCAACCGCTCGCCGGTGCAAGTGTCTATGCAGCGTCGAAGGCGTTCGTTCTCTCGTTCTCTGAGGCGCTCTCTCTGGAATTGGAAAAGACCGGAGTGACCGTCACTGCAGCCTGTCCCGGACCCGTCGCAACACACTTCTTTGCCAAGATGAATCCGATGCTGAATGCAAAACAGATGGACCAGCCAACGCCGGTCGTTCTTGATATTCTGCGCGGATACAACCGGGGAAAGAGGGTGGTCTATCCCGGCAAGCTGGCGAACCGTCTCGGCACCTGGGGTTCCAGGTTCCTTCCGCGGAACATGATTTTGCGCCTGGCCACAAAGACGACCAGGAAGCTCAACCAGACTTAGCGTTTCTGGAGGCGAGATGACGCAGACGAAGAGTGCAGGCGACAAAATGAAAATTGGCAGTACGGCGGTGGGTGCACTCGCGGTGGGGGCCGTTGCTTTTGGAGCGATGGCGATCGGTGCACTCGCTGTGGGTGCCATGACCGTGAGGCGCTTGCGAGTGCTGGAAGCACGCATCGACAAACTCTCGATCGGTACGTTGACCGTGGATCATGTGAACGTTCGCGGCCACTAAATCCAGGAAGGACGCAACACGCTGGATGACTCCCCCTGAACGCCGTTCCCGTCAGTCGAGATCTGAAAGGCAGCACGCAAGATCTCTCGGCCAGGATCACTTCCGACAATGCGACTAATGAGATGGTCCGCCGCTTGCGTCTTCATTTCCCAGCCGAGGATGGCTGGGAGCAAGCTGTGACAGGAGGATCATCGCTATGCAGATTCATTCGGTTGGCATAGACCTGGGCAAGACGACCTTTCACCTTGTTGGGCTTGGAGCAGCCGGCAAGGTGCTGGTGAAGAAGAAGTTCACGCAGAAGCAGCTGCTGACGTTCACGGCTAACCTGCAGACCTCGCTGATCGGTCTCGAGGCTTGCGCGGGCGCTCACTTCCTTGGCCGAGCTCTACGCAAGCAAGGTCATGCCGTCCGCCTGATTCCGGGGCAGTTTGTAAAGCCATTTGTGAAGTCGAACAAGAACGACTTCGTCGATGCCGAAGCTATCGCCGAAGCGGTCGAACGCAAGAACATGCGCTTTGTGCCGATCAAGACCGATGACCAGCTGAACCTGCAGGCGATCCACCGCGTTCGGGACAGGCTCGTCGCACGACGCACCGCTGTGATCAACCAGATCCGTGCGTTTCTGCTGGAACACGGGCTGGTATTCGCGAAGACACCAGCCCAGCTCAGAGCTGCCATGGCAGACGTGTTGGAGAACGCAGAAGCTGACCTCACGCCGATGATGCGCAACCTCATCAACACGCTGTGGGATGAGTGGAAGACCGTGGAAGGGCAGATCGAGGAGCTTGGCGAAGAGTTGGAACGGATCTCCGCTGCGGATGCCGGCTGCACCCGCATTCGGCAGATCCCAGGTGTAGGTCCGGTTGTCGCAACAGCCATCGTCGCGGCGATCGGCAACGGTGCTGCCTTCCGCAAGGAACGCGACTTCGCGGCATGGCTGGGCATCGTTCCGCGACAGTATCCACAGGAGGTAAGGCAAGGCTGTTCGGCATCAGCAAGCGAGGCAACGTCTACCTGCGCAAGATGCTGATCCATGGCGCCCGAGCCGCCGTGCTCCGCGTAAAACGGGACAGTGCGCCCTTCGGAGCATGGCTGGATCGACTGGATGCCCGAGCTCCCAAGAACGTCGTCGTGGTGGCCATGGCCAACAAGCTCGCCCGAATCGCCTGGGCTGTCCTGTCGAGCGGCAACGACTATCGATCAGCCATGCCAGCCTAACCCGCGCGGAAAAGAACGCCTTCGGCTCCGAAGCGCCCCGCGCTCCCACTTTCCCGCACCACGATCACGAATAAGCTCTCCACCGAAGTCTGCATAGGGCAACAAGGGACGAAAGAACAGTCACAACGGCGTGTCTGCAGCCTGATACCGAGAATGGTCTTCAACGACCGAGCGACTTATAAGGACCGGCACGCGCGCAACTCATCCTGGCCAGGAGAGACGATCTCCACCTAAAGGCCGAATACATTTGCGCAGACTTGTCTTCTCGACCAAACTTCCCCTTGCAGTCGCAAGGCCGACCATACATTATCAGGGTACGCGGTGAGGTCTAGGTTCGACGCAGAGGATTGATCCGTGGTCCATCGCAGTTCCTCTCGCAAGGTGAGCATGCGGGCCACCCGAAGTAGACCCTCCAATATCGTGCATCAGCGCATGCGAAACAGATTCAAGCTTTAAGGGTTACGTCCGTAAGACTCTTGGCTCCAAATGCACGGGAAGCGTTTGCATGGACGATCAAACAGCGGATAGCCTCTAAGCAGAGGCGAGTTGCATGGCTCAGAATGCAATCAGAAGGAGAGTATGCGCGGACCGACTCACGAGTTTTGTTCTCCCCTTCTGGCAAAACGCCTGGCGGCAGCTTTATCTTTCGCACTGGTCCTCGTTTTTATGGCGGCCTGTGGCGGCGGAGTAACAACGCCGCCCGCACCGACCGCACCCGCCACATTCACCTTACAGTTACAGCCCCCGAGCCCGGTGCTTACCCTAGCGCAGCGAACGTCCCTCGGTTTCAAGGACGGCCCGCCGGATGGCACGCTGGGTGTCCTGCTGAATAACGGCACGTACAGCTTCTATGGGGCAGCCCTAAGCAGCACGAATTGTTCAGGTACGCCGGGCGTGCAGGGCACTTACCGGTTGGGAGGGAATCTAGCGGCCATCACGGCCCCCTACGGATGCACGGCGCTCATTCAGCCCGGAGGCGATCCCAATGGGTACACCTTTGACGTGAACTACGCGGGCGGGGGGCCTGTGCTGGCCGTGACTAGCTCTACGGGGCAGGCCGGCGTGCTGCATGTCTACCATGGAGAGTTCCATGGTGGTGTTTGCGCAAACGGGCCTTGTACCTACGCTTCGCTCGGAATGGCCCTTTCAAAAGACGGTGGAGCGACGTTTCAGAAGCTCGGCGAGATCGTGCAGCCTTATGCAACTCGTAGCACGCAGATCAACGCGGGTACCTATACTCAGGTGGGCGGCGGCACGCTGGTTTTGGCGGATGCGAATGGAAACCACATCGCGAATGTCAATGCGGCCGATCCTTCCACTGTCTATCTCTACGTCTTCTACTACGACGCAGATCCGTCTGCGGCATCGCCCTGCAACGTCGGTCAGTGCCTTGCGATAGCGCGGGCGCAGCTATCCGCTGTACTCACCGCAGCGTTTGCGGGTAACACGGCAGCTTTTCCGACCTTGTTCACGAAGTATTACAACAACGGCTGGACACAAGTGGGGACGAGCGGAGATCCAACTGCCGCTGCGAACTCAGGTCATTACACTCCAGTCATTGCGGCTACCGGCGCGTTTCCGAGTGTCGTTTACGACAGCGCGACAAAGCAATACCTGATCGCCTATGCGGCGGCAAATCATACGTCGATCACCATGCAACACGGTCCGAACCTTTTGTCGTGGTCCGGGCCAATCTCGACGGGAGTCATCAAAGATGGCGCGAATAGCCTTCTCTACCCGACGCTGGTCGGGGAAGGCAGCGACCCAACGACTAGCTCAGGCGAACCATGGCTCTTTTATCTCGATGCAACCACATGGCCCGATTGGACAGCTGCAACGATCATGAACCGCCGCGTGCAGTTGAGCCTTCAGTAGTCCATGCGCGTGGCCACGCGACCAGCCACGCAAGACTCGAGAGCGGCGGTGAGTTTAGGAGACGGAGGGCGCAGCCCGCAATATCCTGCAGCAGCGAACGCCAGTGTTCCCTTAGCTCACGAACGATGATCGTAGGCAACTGGGAAATAGTGAAGCAAGTCGCGAATACCAATGGCTCGCAAATGTTTTTACATTACGTCAAGCTACACCGCGTGGCGTAGTTTCACAGTCACGTGCAGTTTTTGAAGGGTAACTCCTCATAAACGCATCTGCGGTCAGTTGAGACCTCGGATCCGCCCGAGAGGACGGCCAGGCTCGGATTACTGACAAGCGTGCAACCTCTGGGACTGACCTCATGCCAAATTCCAAAAGATTGCTCCAGATTGGCGCGATGAGGATGACTCTTGGTGCCGGAAGCCAAGCTGCACACTATCGTGCAGCGGCCGTTTGCAAGGATTGTGGCAGCTCTTTCATAGTGGCGGATCGATGAAGCGAGCCAGCCACTCAAGCAGGAGTGATGTTTCCGCCTTGGTGAAAGATTGTGCAGCATGCAGATGCTTTTCGCTTGCCTGCACTATCTGGGCCCGCAGCATGTTTGCCGCAGCAGCGGCGGTGGAATCCGGCGTCACCGGGACGTCAGTTGAGATGGACGCCAGCGCTGCTTCGCATGCCATTTGAGACAGGGCCATGTCGCGGTCCTTTTCCGACGCGGCAAGTAGGGTCATGACAACGCCACAAGCCGCTGCGTGGAATAGGTCAGCGGCTCGGTTCTCAGGTATCCGCGATCTGCCTGCAATCCCAATGCTGTGCATATGCGCCCGCAAGCTGGGCTGAGCTTGCCGGGCTGAGCGCCCGCTTGCCGCAGGGTTTGGATCGGCGTACATGAGCTTAGAATGCATTGTGTTTTTAGCGCTTGTTCAGAAGACGCGGAGGCGCCTGATCTACCGAACCATCCTGTTGGCCAGTCGTTTGACTTATAAATGCCTTCAACTCAGCCATGCCGTACTGGTGGAACACCTCGACTAAGAAGCCACCCGGCGCTTTGATGTAGAAGGTCCAGGCTTGATGGAATTCGATGCGCTTCCCGGGTTCGTACCCGCCTATCGTGAGGCGCTCATGCATCGCGTCGACGGCTTCACGTGAGGGTAGGTTGAAGCCGACATGGAATGCGGCCGGATATGAATAACTTTCACTCTTGCTGAAGTTACTCAAGGCGACAATACAGTCGTTCTCGTCCAGCGCGACCACGATCTTTTGAGGTGTAGGCGACTCCACGAAGTGAAGGCCGAAATAGGTCTCAAGAAAGACGCGAGTTTCCTGCACGTCAGGAACGGAGAGATTGATGTGATTCATTCGCAAGAAGTGTCCTACTTTCAAGTGAAGCAAGGTTGAGCGAGGCTCGCCGACCGCGAGTCGCGGCTGTTTGTGAGAGATATAGTTGTCATCGGTACCGATCAGCTTGATAACTGTTCAGACTTGGCGACTGGCGTGCCGCCAAAATCGTATTTTGGTAAATCGATGCCCTCGGAATCGCGCATCATCGTTTTCAGAAATACATCTCGGACACCGGGCTTTGACAACACGCCCAATACTGCGTGTTGAACCGCAATGCCGAATTTGCTGTGAGGATGGGTCCAACTGTGCCCAACCTTTGACACGCCCTGGCCCTGCTCGACGAACGGGCGCATGATGTGTTCGTAGGATTCAAACGCTTGCGTATGGTCGTCGGTCTTCGACAATTCGCCGGCGAGCACATACGCGCCAACGACCGCAAGCGTGGTGCCGATTCCACTCACCGGGGTTGCACACCAGGCCGCGTCTCCCGTCAGCGCGACCCGGCCCCTTGACCAGCGATCCATTTGCACCTGACGGAGCACCTCGAAAGTGAGGTCGTCGGCCTTCTCCAAGCCCTCAAGGACACGCGGTGTTTCCCAACCCGCATCGGCGAATGTCTCCTTGAGCCATGCTTTTGCCTCATCGGTCGAGTTATCCCCGGCGCTGCGGGCGTGCTGCTGAAGGGTCAACACAGCCCGCGTCGTGCCGTACTGGTCGGGGCGCAGGAACACGCTACGACCACCTGGCGCATTGTACCAGCGGGAGTCCGTGCCGTCGCTGGGCCCTTTTGGAATCGTAAAAAAGCCCAACGTCATATCCATCCAGCGCGGATGGCTCTCCCCTTTGAACACCATCTCGCGTGTAGACGACCCGACGCCTTCCGCGACCAGTACAAGTTCGTAATCTTCCTCGCGACCACTCTCGAAGCGGACGTGGACTGCATTCTCTTTGTTGTTGATCGCCGCGATGAAGTCGCCGAATCTGTAATCCACCGCGTCAAATACCTTCCTGTAGAGGATGCGCGCCAGATCGCCCCGCAGGATTTCGAGTTCGGCGGTAGGGCCATCGGCTCCGACATCTTCCAGTTCGAACGCGGCGGCCACTTCCCCCTTCTCGTCGACAAAAGTCCAGCCAGTTTCGCCGGTGCCGTTCTGCTCGACTTCATCCCTCACCCCCATACCATCGAGGACTTTGTAGCCTATGCCGCGTATGTCAATGCTTTGACCGCCCTCTCGAAACTCCGGCGCCTTCTCGACCACAGTGACCTCGAAACCGCCTTTGTTGAGCCAATAGGCCAGCGTGTTCGCAGACACGCTGCCCCCTGTGATGAGTACCCGTTTACCCATGACACCACCTCGCGAAGCGAGTATCTTACTGACTAAGATACTACCACAGCGACTAAGATATACGGATGAAGCCTCACGGTATCGATGCCCGGAGTGAATTATTGCGATTGGTCCCGCTGATAGCGGTCGAGGGAACCAGAATCGTCGAGGCCTTCGCCGACCAGCAAAAGCTCCATCAAACCGACGTCGAGGCTTTGAGCCTGCTCATGGCTGCTGATTCACAGGCTAAACCGATGACTGCGGGCGCGCTGGGCGCAGAGCTAAGGATCACTTCAGGAGCAACCACCTTCGTGCTGGACCGGCTGGAACGTGCGGTGCTCATCAAACGAATCCGCGACCCGAACGATCAACGCAAGGTCTTCCTGCATTTTTCCGACTCCGGTCGAAGGCTGGCCACCGAGTTTTTCTCTCCGGTCCTTCAGCTGAGTCACGCTGTGATGGACCAGTTCACTCCGGCAGAACTGAAGATAGTTCGACGCTTTCTGGCTGCGACGACAGCAGCCATGGCTGCCCATCGCAAGTCTTTGTCACCCCAGGCATAATTAGTCCTTGTTCACCTACCTTGCTCTCGGTGAGTGCATTGGCGATTTAGTACTCATCGAAGAATCACAGCTTCCGAGAAATGCGTTTCTCGGTACTTATGGCTCTTCATGAATTTAGGTCGCAGACCCAGAGCTTCGCCGACAGCGGATTAGGTCAACCTTTTTTGTCTTCGTTTATAGCGGCCGCCCATCCACGCCCTAGACCAAAGTGGCTCTCACGCTTCTGCGATTCGGTGAGCAAGAGCGCCGTCGGTAAGAAGGTCTACGATACGACGAGCCCTTTCCTCCCATCCAGGCAATGCCGTTGTGAAGAAGACGCCGAGCATAGCACGGACAAGATCGTGAGGGTAGAGGTCTGCACGTAGCAAGCCTTGGTTCTGAGCGTTCCCGACCAGGCTTCGGAAAGCTGCGTGAATTGATTCGTGAGAACCCTCGATCAGGCGTACCGATCCTCCTGCAACGGATTCCAGAGTTGGCAGGATCAGCCGCTTACTTGCGACATGGTCGATGAAAAGCAACATCCAGCTGCGAAGGGCCCCGACCGGGGCATGTGTTGCGAGAAGATGCGCTGCGGCAGTGGTGAGCTTCTCAACTTCTTCTCTGTAAACAGCCTCAATGAGTTTTTCACGCGTGGGGAAGTGACGGTAGAGTGTGCCGGAACCGAGGCCGGACTGCCGGGCGATGTCGTCCATCGCGACGGCTGCGCCATGTTTTACGAAGGCCTGCTGAGCCGTTTGAAGAATGCGCGTCCTGTTCTGTTGCGCGTCGGATCGCTGCTTTCTCGCCCCGCCCTTCGTTGGTGAAAAGTCAGTCATCCCCATTATTTTCGCAAATTCATCCTAAACGGGGACACTCTCCGCTATCATAAGTGGAGAGTGTCCCCGGTTATCGAGTTTAGACGAGGGGCCTTCGGGCAAAGGAGATAGAGATGTCGACCTATCTAGTGTTTGGAGCGACTGGTGGTACAGGAAAGCACTTTCTTCCTATCGCGCTGGGGCAGCGGCACGTGGTCAGAGTGCTTGTACGTAACCCCACAAAGCTGGCGGTGCGGGATGCAAAGCTTCAGGTTCAGCAAGGGTCGATTACAGATGCGGCCGTGAATCTCGACAAGCTGGTAGAGGGGGCGGACTTTGTGATCTCCATGCTTGGAGACCGTGAGGCGCAGCAGACGGCGAACATCAACACGGAATTCGTCAAGAAGCTGGTACCGGCGATGCGTCGCCATGACGTGAAGCGCTTCTTGTATCAGGCCGGAGGTCTTAGCACACCCTATAAAGGCCATCTCTCGCCGCTTCTCTGGACGATTCGGCACACGGTCGCGCGAAGCTTCGAGGGGCAGCATCGGGATAACGAAGCGGTCATGGCTTACCTGGCAGAGGAGGCAAAAGACCTTGAGTGGATGGTTCACCGCGCTGGCATTGGTGGAGACGGTCCTTCTAAAGGAACGTTGCAACGCTCTCCCTCCAAATTTAGCGTCGGGACACATCGGGATTGTGCGGCTTACAACTACCGCACGCTGAACGAAACAGCCGCGATTCATTCGAGCGACTTCAGCCATTACGTGAAGGTATAGATCGGCGGAAAAAGGGTCTTGTATTCCAGATGTAGCAAGCAGGCATAATTCCCGGACCAGCTCGTGAGATACCTTCAAACGTCCTCCCGGCAATAAGCACGCTGTTGGTTCATTGAAGTCTGACCGCTTCAGCGTGAAGCACCGGAATAGTCCTGACAAGTCGGCTTCTCAGAAGCGATCTGCCCAAGGTGGTTCTCGACCGGCGAGAACAGGCTAATGCACAAGGACGAAGGTATCGCAGAAAGCCGAGTCATAGCGATGTACGTTGCTCTTGACTCTGGGAAGCGGCGTCTACACAACAATCTGGTTTCACAGCCAATACCAGCAACCAGAGTGTCAGGGAGCCTTCGCCCGCAACTCCGAAAGCCGCAAGCCAAGGGAAAAACAATCGACTGGCTAGCTGAGGGAATAGGAACATCAGGTACGCCGTGCCTGCAAGGATCATGAGTGGACCTAGCACTCGCGGCAGAAACCGAGATCGCCAGATTAGCCAGCCGACCGTCACGCAGTGAGCCCCGAACGGTACTAATGCCCATCCGTAACCTGCGTCGAATGCGTCCGCCGACCGCGATTGCTGGAACAAGTGCGTTACGCCAAAGTAGTTGAGCGCGGCCACGCTCATCACCAGTACGAACATCAAGCGAAACGCC
>CAXTJC010000027.1:0-12997 GCA_964244225.1 uncultured Acidobacteriaceae bacterium | reverse complement strand
CTGCCGAATACGCCGACGGCGGCGATCGCGTCCGGAGTGGATCTCTCGAAGTTTTTCTCGCCGGAGGACGGGGACCTAGAGATACATGGTTTGGTGGCGGATGCCGCGGGGCCGGTGATCGGGCTGGTGGGACGGATCTGTCCGTGGAAGGGGCAGCACATCTTCATTGAGGCGGCGGCGCGCGTGCATGCGCGCTATCCGGAGGCGCGTTTTCAGATTATCGGGGCGGCACTGTTCAAGGAGCATGACTACGAGATGGAGCTGCACCGGCTGGTCGAGGTGCAGGGTCTTGCGGAGGTGATGGAGTTTACGGGCTTTCAGAGCGAGGTGGCGCCGTTGATGCGCGAGCTGGATGTGCTGGTGCATGCATCTACGGTGGCGGAGCCGTTTGGGCAGGTGGTGGTGCAGGGGATGGCGTGCGGCAAGCCGGTGGTGGCGACGAACGGCGGCGGCGTGCGCGAGACGATGGTCGATGGCGAGACCGGGCTGCTGGTGCCGATGAACGATGCGCCGGCGATGGCGGAGGCGATCTGCTGGCTGTTGGCGGATCCGGCGGCGGCGCGGGCGATGGGAGCCAGAGGGCGCGCGCGGGTGGCGGAGTATTTCACGATCGAGCAGAGCGCGCGCAAGGTGACGGAGGTGTATGAGCGGGTGGTGGGGCGGTAACGCCTAAGATTACATATTCCGGCTGCATTGGACTTTGGTTGTACGTCGCTTCGCTCCGAGGTTAAAGGCGAGATGCGGGGATTCTTCGCTGCGCTCAGAATGACAACCAAGAGGGGTGTGCTCAGGACGACAACCGTGAAGAAGGCATGTGCTTAGACTGAGCGACTGGGTGCCCTAGATGCCCTTCATGGCGAAGAAGGCGGTGTGGACGAGGATGGCGACGTCGAAGAAGAAGCCCTTCTGCTCGAGATAGTAGAGGTCGTACTCGAGTCGCTCGTGGATGGCGAACTTGCGGTCGGCGCTGAGCTGCCAGAAGCCGGTCATGCCTTGCGGGACGAGGAGCCGCTGGTGCTCGACGGGGGTGTAGCCCTGGACGATGAAGGGCATCTCCGGCCGGGGGCCGACGAGGGACATGTCACCCATGAGGACGTTGAGGAGCTGCGGCAGCTCGTCGAGACTGGACTTGCGCAGAAAGCGGCCGGCAGAGGTGACGCGGGGGTCGAAGGCCTGGTCGGGAGATGTTCCATACTTCGGGGCGGTGACGTACATGCTGCGGAACTTGAAGATGCCGAAGGGGACGCCTTCCTTGGCGACGCGCTGCTGACGAAAGAAGACGGGGCCGGGTGAGGAGAGCTTGATCCAGACGGCGACGATGGCCCAGATGGGCGCGGTGACGAGGAGCAGGACGGCGGCGATGAGGACGTCGAAGATGCGCTTGGCGGCGATGTAGAGGAGATCGGGCCGCTCGGAGACGGTGTGGGTGGAGATGTGCAGGCCGTCGAGGAAGCGGACATCGGCCGGGTGCGTGGCATCGGCGACGCCCTTATTGCCGATGAAGGAGATGGGAATGGTGTGCTGCTTGGCGAAGTCGATAAGGGCGGAGAGGGAGGCCTCACTGACGGCGGCCTGCGAAACATAGATCTCGGCAACCTTCAGACGGCGGAGCAGATCGTCCGACAGCGGTTCAGCGAGAACGGGGGCGGAGTGGCGGAAGTGATAGTCGTGGCTGAAGATGACATGATTGGCCTCCATGTCGTTCTCGGCCAGAAATGCGACGGGGCAGAGACCGAGGTCGGGGGACTTGGTGAGGATGGAGAAGATGCGGCGGGCGTCCTTATCCGCGCCGACGATGACGACGTTACGGCGCTGTACGTGGCGACTCTTCCACTGCACAATGAGTTGGCGCGTCAGATGCTTCTGCATGAGCAGAACCACGGTGATGATACCCCAGCAAAACAGCAGCATGAGTCGCGGCACCAAAAGGCGGTGCAGATAGATGCTGAGGGTGACGAGCGCGAGGCAGAGCGTGTTGACGCGCAGGATCTCAGCCGTCTCACGGATTTCGAGCAGGCTGTGGGCGTGCTTGTACAACTCGCGCTTGTAGGCGAAGAAGACGAAGATGAGAACGTATTCGAGGGAGAACTCAAGCACCGCGAGATAGGAGTGCTGGAAGTTATACCGGCGAAGCTGCGCGTAGGCGAGCACACCGAGCAGAGCGCCGAACTGGATAGAGACGCAATCGAGAAGGACAGCGACCGAAAAGGTCAGGACGCGGGAGCGAGTGGCGCTCCGAAGCTCCTTGGCGTAGGGGAGCGAAAAATAGACCTGGGACTGTTCCATCTGGCTCAAGCAGGCCCCTTTCTGGCATTCATGGTGTGCCGGGAGGAGTGAGTTTGCTTTCAGTGAGAGCAGCGAATCGCACTACGCGAGACGATACTGACGGACATCGGCGAGTGAAGCAGGGCGACAGGAGCTACATAGAACAGCGAACCTTGATAAGCCGGTGGACGGGGAACAGGATTAACACGTCGGTGGTATGGGACGGCCAGCGGATCGCGCGTACTGTCGATTCCTGGAGGACTTGTAGGACATGGGACACTGGATGATTTTTCTGCTGGGTTGCTGGTCGGGGTGTATCGCCGGATTTTTCCTTGCCGGTCTGGCATCGGCCGGCCGGTCGTATGAGAGTTCTATCTCGTCTGGGCTGGAACGGGAGCCCCAGCCGATGCTTCATGGTGTCCTTGCCGAAGAGGTGGGGCGGTAAGCTTCGGCTGGTCCGGCTCAAGTGGTCCTGGCTCAAGGATTGGCAGTGCTTTCTTTCCCCTGGAACCCGGCTTCGCTGCAGAAGTTTCTGACGGCAAGGTTCTATACATCCGCGGACCCTGGTTCAGGAAAGAAGTATTGTCTGCCCTAAACAGAGGTACTGTGAAGCGCTTTGAGTATGTTAGTAAGTGGCTTTAGTTTAGCAGGGGAAGCTCCCGATACGTTACGGTTATTTCCCTCTCGATTTTCGAGGGAATACAGTACATCTTGATCTGCGGCTTCTAGCTGCCGCGTCCGATGACCGCAGCAACGGCGCATGAGCCATCTTTTGCCGGCGGCCCGGTACTCAGGAGTCCATGTTGACCACTGCCTCTGTCGTGTCCGTGTTCGTGCCAAGCGAGGCTCCGGCCGCGCTGCCGGTGGGCGTGGCCGGGGCGCCAGCGGATCGTCGCTGCATCGCGGTGATCGAGGCGGTGTACGGCGTAACGTTTACGTACCTGGCCAGCGCGCTCCGGCTGCAGCACGGATTTCCGCTGGATGACTCGTATATCCACCAGACGATTGCGCGCAATCTGGCGGAGCGCGGAACGCTGGGCTTCATACGGGGCCAGCGGTCCTCCGGGGCGACAAGCCTGCTGTGGACGATTCTGCAGGCGGCGAACTACCGGATGCTGGGCGGTGTGGATCCGGTCTGGTTCAACCTGGCGCTGAGCTATCTGTGCTTTGCGGTGATCGGGCCTCTGCTGTTTCTGCTGGCCAAACGGGATGGGCTTCCGGCTCGCATCTGCTGGGTGATGGCGCTGGCGCCGGCGCTGATGGGGAACTTTTTGTGGCTGGGGCTGATCGGCATGGAGCACCTGCTGTTTGTGGTGTTGACGCTGGCGGCGATCTACTGGTGGTTCAGCCCGGCGCCGCAAAGGTATCCCCCGACACGAAGGTCCGCTGTGCTGGCGGGGGTTGCGGCCGGGCTGCTGGTGATCACGCGGCCGGAGGCGGTGGTGTTTGCGCCGCTTCTGCTGGCGGTCTCCGCCGTAGCCGGAACGCGGCGCAGCGGGAGGGATGTGGGAGTTCTGCTGGGGATCTGGGGCGCGATGCTTGGCCTGTTTCTCGGGGCCAACCTGTGGACCTCCAGCAGCCTGATGCCGGTGACACTGAAGGGGCGGTCATGGCTGTACTTTCATCGCAGCGGCGGTGCGCACTCGCTGCACTCGATGGTGCGGTTCTGCGGGGCGTGGATCCAGCGGCTGCCGCGGCAGTTCAGCCTGCGATATACGCACCAGATGGATTCGGTGCGGGATATCCGGGCGGCGGCGGCGGTGTTCGGGCTGGCGCTGGTTGCGCTGGCTCTGCTGGGAGCGTGGTCGCTGCTGCGGCGGCGGCCGCTGCGGATGACGGTCCTGCTGGTGTGGGCGGCGGTGCATTTTACGATGTATCTCTTTACGTTTCCTTCGGGCGGGCATGGCGGGCGCTACCAGCCGCTGACGCTGATGCTGTTCTTCCCGCTGCTCTTTCTCGGCATGCTGTTTGCGCTGACAAAGCTGCCGCGGGCGGAGCGCGCCGGGGTGTTTGGCGGGGTGTGCGTGGTGCTGGGGGTGGCGGGGCTGCTGTCGCTGCGAACCTGGCGCACGGTGACGCTGGTGGGGATACGGCATATCAACGACACGCACGGGAAGATTGCACTGTTCATGCGCGATCATGTGCCGGTGACGTCGCGCTTTGCGGCGTTCGATATCGGCCGGGTAAGCTTTGACTGGGGCGGACAGGTGATCGACCTGGGCGGCCTGGTGGATCCGACGTACTACCACTACCTGGCGGAGGGACGGGTGCCGGACTACCTGCTGCTGCGGCACGTGCAGTTCCTTCTACTGCCAAATATGGGCATGGAGGCGGTTGGGTTTGAGACGATGGGCACGGCGCAGAAGGTGGTGGAGTTCTGCAGTCCGACGGAGGACTGGCTGATCGGCTTCCGCTATACGATTCACGCGACGCAGTGCCAGGAGCTGTATGAGCTGGCGGAGCCGCGGTAAATGCGCGGTTTCATGTACGTCCCCGTTCGTGATGCTCAGGATCCGTCGTAAAGAGCAGATGCGGGGATCCTTCACTGCGTTCAGGATGACAACCTAGAAAGTAGCAAGTGCCTAGGGAGTGCTGTCTGGTGTGTCGCCGGCATCGGGGCCCTGGGCGGCGCGCGTGGCTTCGGCGAGGGGCTTCATCTGGTAGGCGGCGGGTGGGGTGTTGCCGGCGAGGTAGCGGCTGAAGTAGTCCCAGCGGCGGCGCATCATGTACTGGCTGGCTTCGCCGTAGCCGTGATGGGCGTTCGGGAAGAGGAGGAGGTCGAAGTCCTTGTTGGCTTTCTCGAGAGCGTCGACGAGCAGGAGGGTGTTGTTGAGCGGCACGTTGTCGTCCATGGTCCCGTGTGCGAGCAGCAGATGGCCCTTCAGGTTCTTGGCGTAGTTCTGGTTAGCCTGGCCGTCGTAGTTGGAGGCGCCGTCCGGCTTGACGACTTCGAGGCCGGCCCACTTTTCGGCCCAGTCGTCTTCATACTGGCGCTGGTCGTGGTTGCCGGACTCCGAGATACCTACTTTGAAGAAGTCGGGGTAGCGAAGCATGGCGGTGGCCGTGGCATTACCGCCGCCGGAGTGACCCCAGATGCCGACGCGGTCGAGGTCGATGAAGGGATAGCGGGCGGCGAGCTGCTTGATGCCGGCGACCTGATCGGGCAGGGTGTTGTCGGCGGGGTCGGCCGCGTAGGCGCCTTCGTGGAAGGCCTTCGAGCGCGAGGGTGTGCCGATGCCGTCGATGCAGACGACGATGAAGCCGAGATCGGCGAGGGCCTGGTTGTCGCCGTGCGTGGCGGAGAAGTCGCGGCCGCCGCAGGAGCCGATCTGGGGGCCGGGGTAGATGTAGTCGACGATGGGGTACTTCTTTGAGGAGTCAAGGGTAGTGGGCTGGAACATGTAACCGAAGAGGTCCGTCCTGCCGTCGCGGGCTTTGACGGTGAAGGGCGTCAGGGGCTTCCAGCCGGTGGCGACGAGGGCGGAGAGATCCTGCTGGGCGAGGGGCATGAGAAGCTTGCCGGATTTGGTGTCGCGCAGGGTGGTGACCTGCGGAGTGGCGGGGGTGGAGGCGATGTCGACGAAGACGGAGCCGTCGTCTGAGAGGATGACGGCGTGGGTGGCGTCCTCAGGCGTGAGGAGCGTGTCGTGCGAGCCCGCAAAATCGATCGCGTGCAATGACTCGAAGTAAGGGTTGCGCGAGGGGTTCTTGCCGGCGGCGAGATACAGAAGGCGGCGGGCTTTGGCGTCGACCGAAAGCACCTGCTGGACGTTGCCGTCGCCGGTGGTGATCTGGTTCTTTAGCTGGCCGGTGGAGAGGTCGTAGAGGTACATCTGACCCCAGCCGGAGCGCTCGGAGAACCAGAGGAACTCGTTTGATTCGGGAAGGACGTGCCAGTTGACGCGATTGTTGCCGGACTCGAAGTAGACGGGCGCGGTCTCGTGGAAGACCTCGCGGACGCTGCCGGTGCGGGTGTCGGCGAAGCGGAGCCACTCTTCCTTATGGTCGCGGGAGGTGGAGACGAAGGCAAGATAGCGGGAGTCAGCAGCCCACTGCACGTCGTCCCAGCCACCAGAGCAGCTCACATCGTCACAAATAGACGATCGGTGCTGGTCGGGCGGCATCTTGAAGCGGACGACGTTGCCGGTGGGAATGTCTATGACGACACGCTCGATCATGGTGACGTCTTTATCGCCGACGAGAGGGTAGCGCCAGGCCTCAAGCTGCGGGTGCCGGTTGGTGACGGGAACCATGTACATCATGCCGGTCTTGCGCTGGTCCTGCTGGAAGGTGGCGATGTGTTTGGAGTCGGGCGACCAGAGGAGGATGGGGTTGTCGGAGTGGGTCCAGCCGGCGTTATCGGTGGCGTAGCCGAAGTCGGGGATGCCGTCGTGGGTGAGCTGGGTTTCGGCGCCGGTCTTGGTGTCGCGCAGCCAGAGATTCCAGTCGCGGAGGAAGGCGGCGCGGGCGCCGTCGGGCGCGGTCACGGCGGCGGCGCGGACGCGGCGGGTTCCGGGCTGCGCTTTGGAGACGGGGTCGGGATCGAGGGCGCAGGTAGCGGTGCCGGAGCTAATGCTGGCAGTGGCGACTGCGCAGCGGAGCTTCTTGCCGGAGGTGGTGAAGGTGAGGGTCTTGGGGTGGCCTGTCGCGTCGAGGTCGAGGAGATCGAGGCCGTCGAGATGGAGGTGCGCGGCGTCGGGGGCGGGCTTGGCATCGGGGATTGCCGTGAGGATGGCGGCGGCCAGCGCGGCGTGATTGAAGGCGGGCGAGACGGTCTTGGTAGCCGGATCGACGAGGACGTAGGTGGCGCGGGCAGGGCTGGCGTCGCGATACCAGAGGCGGTTGCCGGCGAGGAAGGTGGGGCGGGCGACGGTGTGGGCGATGAGCGGGTTGACGTTGTAGGAGAGGCGGCTCTCGGCTAGGCGGTAGTCGGCGTCGGTCAGCGTACGACCGGTGGTCTGCGCGGGAGACAGGGGAGCGGCGAGAAGAAGGGCGCCGGCGAGAAGGGTCAGGCGGTGGGCGAGCATGCGGATCGGTATGGACCTCGTGTCGGAGTAGGACGAAACAACCTGATGACGATCGAGCGGGATGAAGATTAGAGTAGCTGAGCGAAGGGCCATGTGCCGGTACGGATGCGGACGAAGCGGGTCTAAAGTAGGGTACCGATGGGCTTGCCGGCTCCCGGCAGGACGCATCTGCTGCGCGAAAGAGGCATCGAAGCTTGTTGGAACGATTCGGGTTCAAGAGTAGAGAGAACGGCGTTCGCAGCCATGAAAGCAAGGCGGCGAATGGACAGGACGATCAGGCCATGCGCGATTCAAGAGAGATGCGGCGGTTCAGAACGGAAGGCGGCCGGTCGGCCGGGTCGGCTATAGCGGGAGCATGTTCCGCGGCTCTGCTGATGATGGCGCTGGGCGCGGGCGTGGTCGGATGCCGGTCCAACCAGCCGCAGATGACGGCGGCGAGCGATACGGGTCCGGACCCGGCAGAGGCGAATATGGCTCCGGTGGATGCGAGCGACGCGGAGGCGGCGGCAACGGGTGCGGGTCTCTCGCCCGCGCCCGCCGGTGGCTATGCGCCGGCGGCTGGATACGCGCCTGCGGGCGGGTATGCGGCGGCTCCGGCGAGACCCTACCGGACGCCTGCGCGATCCAGCGCTGCCGGATACCAGACCGCGCCGCAGGGAACGGTGAATGAAAGCCAGCAGGCGGCGCAGGGCTATGCCGACGGCCAGCAGGCACCGGCACCAGTTGAGCGGCAGGTGCCGCAGGGATATCCGCAAGACAATACCTCGTACAGCAACGGCGCGGGCGCGACTAGCAATGGCGCCTATGATAACGGCCAGGGAAACGGGGCTACCGGCGACGGACAGAACGCGGGCGGGCAGTATGGGAACGACGACACGCAGGCTCTGAGCGACCAGATCTACTCGGATGTGGATCAAAACCAGCAGGCACAGCAGCCGCCGCCACCGCTGCCGGTGTATGACCAGCCGCCGGCTCCGGCGGACGACTCCCTGTGGACGCCGGGCTACTGGGGATACGCGACGGCGGGCTACTACTGGGTTCCGGGGGCTTGGTGCGCGGCGCCGTATGTCGGGGCGCTGTGGACACCCGGCTGGTGGGGCCCGTACGGCCGCGGATACGGCTTTCATCGCGGCTACTGGGGACGCCACATCGGCTTCTACGGCGGGGTGCCGTATGGCTTCGGCTACTACGGGACGGGCTACTACGGCGGGTACTGGAGCGGAAATCATTTCGCGTATAACCGCGCAGTGAGCAACGTGAACATCACGAATATCCACAACACCTATAACCGCACGGTAATCGTGAATAACGTGCGGATCAATAACTCGACGACGAACCGGTATGTGAACAATACGGTGATCAACAACCGCGTGAGCTATAACGGCGGGCGCGGCGGGATCCAGGCGCGGCCGGTCCCGGCGGAGATGGCGGCGTTCCGATCGCAGCGAACGCCGGCGATGACGCAGCAGATTCAGACGCAACGCGCAGCGGAGACGAATCGCGGGCAGTTCTTCCAGCAGAATCAGGGCCGGCCGGTGATGGCGACGACAGGCCGGGTGCTGGCGGCGGATCGTGTGGCGGCTCCGCCGGTCAATAATCAGCCGATGCACTTCGGATCGGGTGTTGCCGGCGGCGTGCGGCAGGGCGGCGCGGCGATAACGCCGGCGCCGGGTGTTCGGCCGGGTCAGCCGGCGATTTTGCAGGGGCAGAATCAAGGCCGGCCGGGTCAGCCGGTTCAGCCGCAGCGGCCGTTTGAGCAGCAGCGGCCGCTGCAGGGGAGCGTTGCTGCGCAGCCGGGCCGGCCAGGGCAGCTGGGGACTTCTAACAGCCAGAGGTCAAACGTGATGCAGCCTGGCCGCGTGGATGCGCAGCGGAACGTACAGGCGCAGGCCGGGCAGCAGCCGCGGATACAGCAGCAGCAGAGGGTTCAGCAGCAGCCCGCAACCCAGGCAGCCGGCCAGCTCGGGAATGGAGCAGCGCAGCAGCGGAGTGCCGCGACCGACCAGCAGCGGGTAGCGCAGCAACTACAACAGCAACGGGCTGCACAGCAGCAAGAAACCCAGCGGGCAGCGCAACAACAGCAGGCGCAGCGGGTGGCTCAGCAACAGCAGGTGCAGCAGCAACAACAGCAGGCGCAGCGGTCGGCTCAACAACAGCAGCTACAGCAAAGGGCAGTGCAACAACAGCAAGTGCAGCAGCAGCGGGCAGTCCAGCAACAGCAGGTGCAGCAGCGGTTAAAGGCAGTGCAGCAGCAGCGTGAGACGCAGCAGCCGCAGGTGCAGCAGCCGCGGCCGGTGCAGCCACAACCAGTGCAGCAGCAGCGTGTTGCGCCGCAGCCACAGCCGCAGCAGCGGCAGGTGCAGCCACAACCTGTACAGCAGGCTCCGCGGGTGGAGCAGCGGGCTCAGCCGCCGGCCGCGGTGCCCCGTGGGGGCGGTGGCGAGGCGCGCGGGGGTGAAGGCCGCCATCAAGTGAGAGGATCCTTCCGTGCTACAGGAGATTTGCCCTGAGTCTTTGGTGTGACAGCGGAGACTTTATTGAAGGAAGAATAAGGTGCATCCGAAGAGTTCGACAGCGACAGTGTGTCGTCTGCACGAACCGAGCACGACGGAACCGAAAAATCAGGAGATTAAAAAATGTCAACGGCACTGTTTACGAACACAATCAAGGCGTTGCACGAAGGCGCGAAGGCCCTCACGGTAGAGAAGGCTGTGACGAACATTGAGAGCTGGGAGACGTATCTCGGCAAGCACGATCACGAGGGCGTGAAGTCTGTTGTAACCGATCTGGGCAAGCTGAAGAAGCTGCTGCATGCCAAAGAGTTGGACGGCAAGGCGATTCTGACGCTGGTGCACAAGCTGGGCAAGGAGACGGTGACGGTTGCCGGCGGCAGCGAGAGCGCGGACTCGAAGCACATCAAGGAGCTGGGCGAGGCGCTTTCGGCAGCAAAGTAACGGTTTGGCTATCGCGATGAGAGAGGCAGCCCTGCGGGGCTGCCTTTTCTTTGTCGCTTGTAGTAGGGGATCGGTTAGGAAGTGCTCTGATCGCTGGTTGAATGGATGGCGGCGGCCGGTGTCGTTCCCGGTAGAGAAGCAGGTTCCTCCACTTCGCTACGCTTCGGTCGGAATGACAACTAAACACAAGGGCGAGAAGCGGGTTCTTCGCTCCGCTCAGAATGACAATCGGAGGTTAGAGTCGACGGCCTCGGGTCAGGCGGTGAGTAGCAGCTGACCCAGCAGGACGATATTGAGGGTGAGGATGATGGCAACGATGGCCCAGCCGGCGATGCGGGTGCGGAGGGCGCTTGAGAACTCGCGCATGACGGCGGGGCGGTTGGTCAGGATCAGCAGGGGGATGAGGGCGGCGGGGAGGGTGAAGCTGAGGACGACCTGCGAGAGGATGAGGATGCGCAGGGGCTCAAGGCCGATTGCGATGACGATCAGCGCTGGAATGATGGTGATGAGGCGGCGGAGAAAGATGGGGAACTTGATGTCGAGGAAGCCCTCGATGATGACTTGTCCGGCCATGACGCCGACGGTTGAGGAGGACAGGCCGGAGCAGAGCAGGGCGACGGCGAAGACGACGGCCGCGCCGCGGCCGAGCAGCGGGCCGAGGGTGCGGTAGGCATCCTGGATAGACGGCGCGACGAGGCCGGAGCGCGCGAGGGCGACGGCGGCCATGACGATCATGGCGGAGTTGATGAGCCATGCACCGTTCATGGCGATGAAGACGTCAATGAGCTCGAAGCGGAGATAGCGGCGGCGGACGCGGCGGCCGGGCGCTTTGGGCGGCTTTGCGAGCTGTTGCAGGCGGGGTTGGACGAGGGCTGAGTGGAGATAGACGACGTGCGGCATGACGGTGGCGCCGAGCATGCTGACGGCGGCGTAGAGCGAGTCCTTGAAGGCATGCGGGTCGAGCGAGGGAATCAGAGTGGAGAGTGTGGCGGCCTTCCAGTCGGGGTGGACGAGGAAGACCTCAAAGCCGTAGCAGAGGCCGATGATGCCGACAAAGAACATGATGCCGCGCTCCAGCCACTGGTAGCCGGCGAGATCGAGCGCGAGGATGCCAAAGACGGCGACGGTAGCAACCAGGGCGGCGGCGAAGAGGGACTGTGTGGGGGAGAGGCCGTGGGCCTGCATGAAGGGACCAGCGAGGAGATCGAGGCCGAGGGCGGCGCCGAGGAACTCGGCGAGGTCGGTGGCGATAGCGGCGATCTCGGCGGCGACCCAGAGCAGCCAAACGGTGGGGCGGCGGAAGTGGTCGCGGCAGTTCTGGGGAAGGGTGCGGCCGGTGACGATGCCGAGCTTGGCCGAGAGGTACTGGATGAGGATGGCCATGGCGTTCGACCAGAGCAGCACCCAAAGGAGGCGGTAGCCGAACTGCGAGCCGCCGAGGATGTTGGTGGCGAAGTTGCCGGGGTCGATGTAGGCGACGGAGGCGACAAAGGCGGGACCGAAGTAGGTCCAGATCTCATGGCGGCGGAAGGAGTTTCGGGGCTGGAGGGGCGGTTCCGAGAGGGAACTGGAGGCGGCGGCGCTGGCGGCCGGGCTGAAGTCGGGGAGAGGCTGCACTTCCTCCATGATTTCTGAGTATAGGGTGCGTCTGGTAGCGCGCGCCGCGCACGGTGGAGGCCGGTATTCTGCTGGGTATGGGGAATGAGGCGGCGATAAAGGTTCTGGTAGTTGGCGGCGGCGGGCGGGAGCATGCGCTGGTGTGGGCGCTGGGGCGATCGGTGAAGGTAGGGGAGATCGTCTGCGCGCCGGGAAATGCGGGGATTGCGGGGATCGCACGGTGCGAGCCGCTGGATGTGGCGGACGTGGCGGCGACGGTGGCGCTGGCGGAGCGGGAGCGGCCGGGGCTGGTGGTAATCGGGCCGGAGGTGCCGCTGGCCTTGGGAGCGACGGATGCGCTCGAGGCGGTGGGGTTTCGGGTGTTCGGGCCGACGCGGGCGGCGGCGCGGCTGGAGTCGAGCAAGGTGTTCGCGAAGGAGTTCATGGAGCGGCAGGGAATTCCGACGGCGCGGTCGGCGCGGTGCGTGACGATCGAGGAGGTGGAAGAGGCGGTGCGGGGGTTCAGCGTGCCGGTGGTGGTGAAGGCGGACGGGCTGGCGGCGGGCAAGGGCGTGGTGATCGCGGAGACGCACGCGCAGGCGGTGCGGGCGGCGGGGGAGATGTTCTCGGGCGCGCTGCTGGGGCAGGCGGAGACGGAGGTGGTGCTCGAGGAGTTCCTGCCGGGCGAGGAGCTGAGCTTTTTTGCGTTGTGCGACGGCAGGACGGCGGTGCCGATCGCGGCGGCGCAGGATCACAAGCGGGTGGGGGAGGGGGATACGGGGCCGAACACGGGCGGGATGGGGGCGTACTCGACGGACGCGCTGCTGGGGCCGGCGATGCGCGCGTGGCTGACGACGAATGTGGCGCAGCGGGTAGTGGACGGGATGGCGGCGGAGGGTGCTCCGTTCAAGGGAATACTGTTCTGCGGGATCATGCTGGTGCCGCGAGCCGATGGCGCGGTGGATCCGATGGTGCTGGAGTTCAATACGCGCTGGGGCGATCCGGAGACGGAGGCGATTCTGATGAGGCTGGAGACGGATGTGCTGGAGCTGCTGGAGGCGGCGGTCGACGGGACGGCGGATCTGCTCGAGGGGCGGCTGAGGCCGGGCGCGAGTGTGTGTGTGGTCGCGGCGAGTGGCGGGTATCCGGGGAAGT
>CAXTJC010000026.1:10632-13260 GCA_964244225.1 uncultured Acidobacteriaceae bacterium | reverse complement strand
ACTTCGACGTCACCTGCCCTTTGCCCGCGTACGGCCGCAGCTCCTCCAGGATCTCCGGCAGATTCGCATACGCGCGCGTCACCGGCGGCCCAGCCAACGACCCCGCCAGGTAGCAGTACTGGCAATGCGCCGGGCACCCCTGCGCGATATGGAACTGCCAGTCGGCCGACGGCGGAATCGGCTGCAGCTTGCGCGCTCCCGGCGGCGACATCACAATCGCCAACGTCGACTTTGCCAGCGCATAGCTCTTGCCCGGAGTCTCCGCCTTGAACCCCGTCAGCCGGTTCGCCGGCAGCTTCACCACCGCCGCCCCAAACGCCTCCGCCCGCTCCAGCATGCGCCGCCCGTGCGGCAGCGCGAACGCATCCGGCGTGATCATCACCCGCCGCGGCCGCCACAACCGTCCCGCCACCAGCTCCCCGGCTTCGGCGCTCGGCGAGTGCCCCGCCGCCTCCGCAATCAACTCGCCCTCAAACCGGTCCGACATCTCCGCCAGCAGTGCATTCGACATACACACTAGGAGCGCCACCCGCGCCCCAACGATGCCCAGCCATCGCCAAGCCAATCAACCAGCAACGAACACCGGAGAACGAACAACGAACAACCCGACTACCCCGCCACCGCCACCCGCAGCCCACCTACCGCTCCCAGCGTCCCCTGCTTCTTGGGTCCGCGCTTCCGCGCCACCAGCACCCGTATCCGCTCAATCATCTCCGCCGGCGAGCACGCACCCTTCGGCAGAAACACATCCGCATGCCCCGCCCGGTCAAATGAATTCACCGTCCCCGAAACAATCATCGCCGGCAGCCCCGGATGCATTCCCTTCGCTCGCCGCACCAGCTCGTTGCCATCCATCCCCGGCATCAGCAGATCGCACAGCAGCAGATCGATCGTGCCCGGTAGCATCCCCTCCAGTCGCTCGATCGCCTCCTGCGCCGATCGCGCCGCGATCACCCTGTAGCCCCTCGTCTCCAACAGAAAAGTTCGTACGGAAAGTACCTGTTCATTGTCGTCAACACACAGAATCGTCTTCTTCGGGCGCATGCGTTCTCGCTTCTCCCGCGACCAGCCGTTGCGGCGTGCCGTGGGCGATGGGCTCCCCGCGTCCTGCCGCGGGTAAGCGGCTGGCCGATGGGAGTACGTGACGAGCCTTCTCCACGGTCCGGACGCCGAAACGGGCGAGCGGGGGCGGCTGCTCCGGACAGGCACTTCCGGAGCAGCGCAAGGCTCTCCGCAGGCCTGCCATCAAAGACAGGATCATCGCACCGGCCAAAGCGGCCGGACCGTGGGTGCGAGAGAGTCCATCTGCTCCAGGCAGGTTGCCAGGCAGCCCTGATGGTCCTCGCAAGTCCGTCTGCGAACTCAATCGGGTGTGTTTGGCCTCTAAAAACAAAGAGGTCCCACCCGTCGAGAAGCATTCCCGGTCCGGAGTCCATGAGCGGCATGCCGTCTGCTGCGCAGCGCGGTGTCTCTCAGCTCAAATTGTGGTAAATCAGGCGAAAGTACTAGGGTCTCCGATGTCCGGCGTTCCGCCGCCCATCAGCAACTCGAACCTCAGCCTACGAACCTCTCTCCGGCCACGCAACAGCGAAGTTTAGGCGAAGCTAATCTAAAATCGCCCTTGCAGAACGCCCCCTGCATCGCAACTGCTCAGCCTGTCAGCGCTTGCACTCCTTCATCCTGTGAAAAAGACCGTGCATTACGGCAGGAAAAGACGTCCGTTTGCAACCGGAATGGTGCGTCCGCCGACAAACACATCCGTCACCCCACTCTCCGTCCTCGTCGCCCGCAGCGTCAGCCGGCTCGGCCGCAGGATCTCCACACCCTGCTCCAGCACCACCTCCGCCCCGCTCTCCTCAAGGCCATGCGCCACCAGCCATGCCGCCACGCACCCGGCCGCCGATCCCGTCGCCGGATCCTCACCGTTGTAGAACTGCATTCGCCCATGCCACGCCGCGCCAGCCTTCGCCTCCGACCCTACCTCGACCCTCGCCACGCAGTAGAAGAACCTCGCCCCCGCCCGCTTGAGCAGCGGCCGCGCTTTGGCCTGCGGGATCGCCAGCCGCCCCATCACCGCAATCGACCGCAGCGGCACCACGCAGAACGCGCTCCCCGTTGAGACCACCTGTGCCGGCGCCTCCTCCGCGCCCGCCAGACCGATCTCCTCCTCGACCAACCCCAACGCCTCCGCAAACTCTGCCCGCGTCGGCCAGCCTGCACCGTCGACCGGCTCGAATGTCGGATCGTTCTGCCGCATCGTGCCGAACATCCCCGGCCGCCCATCCTCCGCCTCAAACCGCACCGGAATCCGCCCCACGTTGCACTCCAGAGCAATCGTCTCGTTCCCCTTGAACTCCGGATGGTTCAGCCGCACCCACGTCGCCGTCCCCAGCGTCGGGTGCCCCGCAAACGGCAGCTCCTCCTCGGTCGTAAAGATCCGCACCCGCACCCCACGCTCGCGTTCGATCTCCACCGCTCGCGGCAGCACAAACACCGTCTCCGACAGGTTCATCTCCCGTGCTATCGTCTGCATCTGCGCGTCCGACAGCCCCGTCCCGTCCGCAAACACCGCCAGCTGGTTCCCCTCAAACACCCGCTCCGCAAACACATCCAGCACCGCATACTCCA
>CAXTJC010000026.1:0-10532 GCA_964244225.1 uncultured Acidobacteriaceae bacterium | reverse complement strand
ACCGCAATGGGCCAAACGGGTTCCAGCCAGCACCGCTGGCAGCGGCACACTTTAGCAATGAACTTCATCACCTCCATCCCGACCTGCTGTCGCTGTCTCTGCCCCCGGTTGGGTGCCTGAGCTGGTCGAAGCCGTCCGCATCGTCCAAAGCAGTCAACCCACCGAGGCCCGAGCCCGGTGGGTTTTCTCTTGCATGCGCATCCGCACCGCCCGGCCCTCATCCAATCCCAAGTCCTAATCGAATCCGAGGCTGATCTCACCATGTCCCTCCGCATCAACGACACCGCACCCGACTTCACCGCCGAAACCACCCAGGGCACCATCCACTTCCACGAGTGGATCGGCGACCACTGGGCCGTCCTCTTCTCGCACCCCAAGGACTTCACCCCGGTCTGCACCACCGAGCTCGGCGCCGTCGCCAACCTCGAGAGCCAGTTCGCCCAGCGCGGCGCCAAGGTCATCGGCCTCTCCGTCGACCCCGTCAGCAGCCACAGCAAGTGGGCCCAGGACATCGAAGACGTCGGCGGCGCCAAGGTCAACTACCCCATGATCGGCGACCCCGAGCTCAAGATCGCCAAGCTCTACGACATGCTCGCCGCTGATGCCGGTGACACCTCTGAAGGCCGCACGCCCGCCAACAACGCCCCCGTCCGCACCGTCTTCGTCATCGGCCCCGACAAGAAGATCAAGCTGCACCTCGCCTATCCCATGACCACCGGCCGCAACTTCGACGAGGTCCTTCGCGTCCTCGACTCCATGCAGCTGACGGCAAAGCACAAGGTTGCCACCCCAGCCGACTGGAAGCAGGGCGACGACGTCATCATCACCGCCGCCGTCTCGAATGAGGAAGCCGATAAGATCTTTCCCGGTTACAAAACCCTCAAGCCCTACCTGCGCACCACCGCACAACCCAAGGACGCCAGCCCCTCCTAACGCCAGCTTCTCTGTTTTCACCCTTCTGTTGTCATCCCGCAGGGATCTGCTTTTTCCCGCACCGAAGCACCAAAAGCACCGCAACACCCGCTCTCCCGCCGCGCACCCCTCGCGCGGCGGCTCACAGGCACCGATGGCGAAGTGGCTAACGCGCTGGTCTGCAAAACCAGTATTCATGGGTTCAAATCCCATTCGGTGCTCCACTCTCCCCTCCCCTCGCCCAAATCCGCTCACGCCATCCCCTGCTTCCATCAGGAAGCAAACAGAACATCCCCTGCGTCATCTCATGTCTGCCTTCGCAGTCAAGCTGAGGCGATCAGACGCACGCTATACGATGTGCTATGCCCGATGGAATGACGGTCCAATGTCTTCGCAGCACGGCTGAGCTTGAGGCCCTCGCACCGGCTCTGCTCGCTCTCTGGGAGAGTGACCGAAGCGCTACTCCCTTCCAGCATCCGGCGTGGCTGATCCCCTGGTGGCATCACTTCGGCCAGCCTGATCTTCGCCTCATCACCGTCAGTGAAAGCGGCGCTCTCGTCGCGGTTCTTCCTCTCTATGTCTACAAACATGAGGCGTCCGGAGAACGCCAGCTTCTTCTGCTGGGAGCCGGAACCTCGGACTACCTCGACGGCCTGTTCTCGCCCCTCTGCACGGCTTCGCACCTTGCAGCAGCCCTGATGACTCTGCGCGAAAACAAAGCCTGGGACGTGGCGCACCTCACGCAACTCCGCCCACACTCGCTGCTCTACCAGGCGCTCCAGCAGCTCCAGAACGGCCCTGACCCGCTCCTCACCCTGACGCCCTACCCCGGAGATCCCTGTTCGCGCTGCCCCGCCACCACGATCGCCGATCTCCCGCGCAAGCTGCGCTCCGACGTGCGCTACTTCCGCAACGCCGCCATCGGTCATGGCAAACTCGAACTCAAATTTGCCGGCGCCGATGACTGCCGGCAGGCCTTTGACCTCCTCGTCCGCTTCCACACCGATCGCTGGCAGCAGGCCGGAGAGTCCGGCGTTCTCGCGGACCCGGCCGTCCTCGCCTGGCATCGGGAGGCTCTCCCGCTGCTCGCTGAGCACGGCCTTCTCCGCCTTGCCACACTGCGTCTCGCCGGCCAGAGCATCGCCGTCCTCTACTCCCTCATCGATCCTCAGATCAATAACCAGTCGCGCGCCGGCCGCACCCAGTCCTTCTACCTGATGGGCTTCTCGAGCGAACACGCCGAGCTGCACCCCGGAACGCTTCTCACCGCGCTGGCCATCGAGCACGCCGCCGCCGAGGGCGTTCAGACCATCGACATGCTGCGCGGCGGCGAGACCTACAAGCAGTTCTGGCACGTAACTCCCATTCCCACCTACGGATTCGCGGTGCGCCATGCGTGAATCAAACCCGCAGGCAACGTCGCATGGCCTCCGTCTATGAGTCCGTCTAACCCAACGATCCTGAGCGTCGCCTACCCCTTCGCGCGCGTCGGGCCCGCGGCCGTCGGCGGCGCGGAGCAGATTCTCACGTTGCTCGAAGCCGAGCTGCCCGCCCGCGGCTTCCGCTCCGTCGTCCTCGCCCGCGAGGGCTCCGCAGCCGCCGGCCGGCTGTTGGAGACCCACGTTCCTGACGGCACTCTCACCCCGGAGCTGCGCCACACCGTCACCCGCGCCCACGCCGAAAATCTTCGCCGCGCACTGGCCTCGAAGCCCATCGACCTCGTCCACATGCACGGCATTGACTTCTTCGAGTACCCCATACCAGCATCGATCCCGGTCCTCGTGACGCTGCATCTGCCGCCCTCCTGGTACCCGGAGGCGATCTGGCATCTGCCCTGCAACTATCGGCTGCAGTGCGTCTCCGAGACCCAGCGCCTGGCCTGCCCATCCGCCATCCGCGATCGCCTGAGCGTCATCCCGAACGGCGTGCCGATCCCGCAACAGCAACGCTTCCAAACCAGGCGGCGCTTCGCCCTCATGCTCTCCCGCATCTGCCCGGAGAAGAACCTCCACGCCGGTCTCGACGCAGCCCGCCTCGCCGGCATCCCCGTCCTCCTCGGCGGCGAGGTCTTCCCCTACGAGGACCATCTGCGCTATCTGCGCGAGCAGATCGAGCCGCGTCTGCACGCCGCCGCGCGCTGGCCCGGAGCCCTGAACGGCGCGCGCAAGCGCCGTCTGCTCGAAGCCGCCCACTGCCTCCTCCTGCCCTCGCTCGCCCCCGAGACCAGCTCGCTCGTCGCCATGGAGGCCATCGCCGCCGGAACCCCCGTCATCGCCTATCCCTCAGGCGCCATCCCGGAGGTCGTTGATCACGGCAAAACCGGCTTCCTGGTGAACACCGTAGCCGAGATGGCCGCCGCCATCGCCAAAGCCGGCAACCTCGATCCTGCCGTCTGCCGCGCCGTCGCCCGCGAGCGCTTCCCCCTCAGCCGCATGGTCGACCACTACACGGAGCTCTACCGCGACCTCCTCAGCCACCCTGCCGACAGCGGCGAGAACCAGCACCTATCCGTCTATCCCTAGAGAGACTCTGATCAAGTCCTTTGCCTTTCTTTCTTCCATTCCGAGCAACGCGAGGAACCTGCTTTTTGTTCGGATCGGCTAAATAGTTCTTCGACTTGGTCGAATTTCCCTCAGCCACCCTCTGTCATTTCGACCGAAGCGACATCTTTTCGTCGCGAAGTGGAGAAACCCGCAGTCTGCCTGATAAGCCATCTCCGCCGAGAAACTGACGATCTACCCGGCTCAGAGACGCGCCCGCGGCAATCGTACTCTGGCCAGTAAAGCGCCGCCTCCCTTCCGCGTCTAACCTCTCGATCGCATGAGCACCTTCGCCCTTCTGAGCACGATCGTCACGCTGGCCGCGCTCTTCGGTCTGGTCAGCTATCGTGTCCTGCGGCTCCCCCGCTCCATCGGCACCACCATCCTCTCCCTCAGCGCGGCCGCCGCCCTCATGCTGGCCGGACACTTCGTCCCCCGGCTCTCCTCCTCCGCACAGCATCTCGTCGCCAGCATCAACTTCAACCAGGTCGTGCTCCACGGCCTGCTCGCCTTTCTGCTCTTCGCCGGAGCCCTGCAGCTTGACCTCGAAGAGCTCTCCCGCGAAAAGCTCTCCGTCATCAGCCTCTCGATCGTCGCCACCGTGCTCTCAACGATCTTCGTCGCAGCGACCTTCAAGTTCACCCTGCTTCTGATCGGCATCCATCTCAGTTCCATGGCGGCCCTGCTCTTCGGCGCTCTTATCTCACCAACCGACCCCATCGCCGTCCTCGAGATGTTGCGGCGCGTCGGCGCCCCGCCCGCCCTCGAAGCCCAGCTTGCCGGCGAGTCTCTCTTCAACGACGGCGTCGGCGCCGTCCTCTTTCTCGCTCTCATCGACGCCTCCATCAGCGGCTCCCTGCCCTCCGCCGGCCACTTCGCCTCTCTGCTCCTGCTGGAGGCCGGCGGCGGCATCGTCATCGGCCTGGCGCTCGGCTATCTCACCTATCGGCTCATCTGCCTCGTCGACAGTTATAAGGTTGAGGTGCTTCTGACTCTAGCCCTCGCCATGGGCGGCTATGCCCTCGCGGACGCGCTGCACGTCTCGGCGCCGCTTGAGGCCGTCACCGCCGGCCTCCTGGTCAGCGGCCGCGCCCGCGCCTTTGCCATGTCCGCCCGCACCCTCGAAAACATGGACACCTTCTGGGAGCTGCTGGACGATGTCCTCAACGTCGTTCTCTTCCTTCTGCTCGGTCTCGAGCTTCTGGTCATTCCCTTCGATAGCCGCTTCCTGGTCGCCGGCCTGCTCGCCATTCCTCTCGCTCTGCTCGGCCGCCTCACCAGCGTCGCCATCACCATCGGCGCGCTCACCGCCGTTCGCACCAAGACTCCAGGAAGCATCCGCATTCTCACCTGGGGTGGTCTCCGCGGCGGTCTCGCCGTCGCGCTCGCCCTCGCCCTGCCGTCCGCGCCCGGCATCAACCGCAACCTGCTCCTTGTCACCACCTACGTCGTCGTCGTGTTCTCGATCGTTGTGCAGGGCCTCACCATCGCACCCCTCCTCCGCCGCCTGGAGCGTTCCAGCACGCCCTGACGCGCTCTGAATGCAGTCTTCGACCTGATGGCGATCTCTCGTCGGCCTGGTAGCAAACTATCGTTGACTCGGTGCAATCTCCAATCCTTCACCTTTGGAACATCTGTCATCTCGACCGGAGCAAGACGGCTTTCTCGTCTTGCGCAGTGGAGAGACCCGCAGTTTACTTGTGTCTCGCTTCCAGCATCCGGCAAACCACTTCATCGGGCCTCGCTTGTACGGCCGCGTCATTCCCTCGGCCGCACGCCCGGTACGATATTCTAAGAAGACTCTAAACAGGTCCTTTGCTTTTCTTTCTTCCATTCCGACCCTGAGCGAAGTCGAAGGGGAGGAACCTGCTTTTGTTCGGACCGGCGAAACGCTTCTATAGAAAGATAAAAGTTCTTTGGCTAAATCAGACCTTCCTATGCCTTCATCCGCGCCACCCGCGGACGCCACTCTCTATACCGACACGCACCTCTACGACACCATGACTTGGGGCGACTGCGAGCCGCTGTATCTCGAGGCTGCCCTTCACTCCGGCGGCCCCGTCCTCGAGCTCGGCTGCGGCACCGGCCGCATGCTCCTGCCCATGGCGCAGCGCGGCCTCAAGATCACCGGCATCGATCAATCGGCCGAGATGCTCGCCGTTACCCGCCAGCGCCTCGTCACCGCCGGCGTGTCGGCCAGCATTGTCGAGGGCGACATGAGCCGCTTCCGCTTCGCCGAGCCCTTCGCCTTCATCTTCTCGGCCATTAACAGCCTCTCGCACCTGACACAACCCGGCGCTCTGCGCTCCTGCTTCGCCTCCGTCCGCAGCGCCCTGCGCCCTGGTGGTCGCTTCATGTTCGACATCGTCAACTTCCAACCGGCTTATCTCGCCACCGCCCCCGGCCAGAGACACAAGGTCGGCGAGTACGAGAGCGATCTCCACGGCCGCTACTGTATCGAAGAGACGCTGCGCTACGACGCGGCAACGCAGATCGCGTACAAGACCTTCCTCTACTCCGCCAGCGGCAATCCCGACTTCCGCACCGTGAGCTTCCCACTGCGGGTGATCTTCCCGCAGGAGATAGAGGCACTTCTGGCGCTTGAAGGTCTGCAGCTGGAGACGCGCCTCGGCGATCGCAATGGCGCACCCTTCAACTCCGCCAGCCCCAGCCAGCTCTGCATCGCACGGCCCGCCTAAGCTGTCCCCCCATTCCTGGAGCATCGTCTCTGTCCGTGAGCCCCGCGCGATGGCGGTCGGATAACTGGGTAAGAATCCGTGACCTCGGTCGGTGCGATAGCTCCGCGACAACCGGCGATCTACTTTTTCTCCTCCCTCTGCAAAGGAATGCAAAGAACAATCGGTCCGCTGTACTGAGCTGCTTCTAAATTGCAGCTTCTGTTTGGCCGTTTGCGTGCAGCAGTACGTGTAAACAGAGACTTTGGATTGCCCTAATTTTATAAAAAGTGCGACTCCACCTTTCGTCACTGTCCGGGCCAGAACCGATTCGCCGCACTCATCCCACATAGAACACAGGAGATTTATGCGTCTCGCGTCCCATCTCGCCGCTCTCGCTGTAGCCGCAGTCGCCCTGCCGACCGTTGCCTCCGCCACCACCTTCTACAGCAACTCCTCCACCACGCTCTACGCTGGCTATAGCGTCACCCTGCCCACCTTCCCGCCCGACGGCGCGACCTCCGCTACCTACGACATCGGTACTGGTGGCGTCTGGACCGGACCCATCGCCGGAACCAGCTACGTCTCCTTCAATCCCAACACCTCTCCCGGCGGCTCGGTCGTCGCCCCCAACGGCTACTATGACTACAAGATCGACTTTGTCAGCGATGGCAGCCCTATCATGCTCACCGTTCTCGCCGACGACACCACCGCTGTCTATCTCAACGACCTCCAGCAACTACTCCCAGAGGGCTCAGGCCCGTATCCCAAGTGCGCCACCACCCAGCCCAACTGCACGACGCCCTATACCTTCACCTTTAGCGTTCCGGCCGGCAACGACTTCCTCGACTTCGAGGTTCATCAGGCCAACCTGAACGCCACCGGTCTCGACTTCTACGGCACCACCGTCACGCCGGAGCCCAGCTCGCTTCTGCTGCTCGGCACCGGTCTGGTCGGCAGCGCCGGCGCTATGATGCGCCGCTTCCGCCGTCCTTAATCCAGTTGCGGCAGGGGCCTTTCAAGACCCCTGCCGCACTCTTGTCTTCTCTATCTTCGTTTTCTTGTTTGTCATCCCGAAGGGATCTGCTTTGCCCATTTTCAAAGACGACGGCGCTTGCATCAAGTCAGGGCCACCGGCCGAACTCTACCACTGCAGCAGAACCAGCTCCGAGCAGAACGCCGGCCCCATCGCCGCCAACATGCTGTGCGATCCAGGATCGCCCGGCTTATTGATCAGGTAATCCTCCATCACCGACAGCACCGAGACCGACGACATGTTGCCCATCTCCCGCAGGTTGTCCCACGAGGCCGCCAGCGCGTTCTCCGGCAATCCCAGGCTGCTCTCCATCGCCTCCAGCACCTTCGGTCCGCCGCTATGGAAGATGAAGCTGCAGATCTCCTGCACCGACAGATCGTTATCGCCCAGGAACTCATCCACATTGGCCCGCAGATATTTGTTCACCAGATCCGGGATCTCGGCCGAGAGCACCACGTTGAAGCCGTTATCCTTGAACTTCCAGCCAACCAGGTGCTCGGTGTCCGGATAGAGCGTGGACCGCGTATCCAGAACCCGCGGGCACGGCTCATCCAGGCTCCGCGGCCGCTTCGCATGCGGCGTCTCATCCCCTGCCAGAATCACCGCCGCCGCGCCGTCCCCAAACAGACCCGTCGCCACCAGGTTTCCCAGCGACTCGTCGTTCTCCTGCCAGGTCAGCGAGCACAGCTCGACCGACAGCAGCAGCGCATACTGCTTCGGATACGCGCGCACATAGTCCGCCGTCCGCGAGATGCCGGCGGCCCCGGCAACGCAGCCCAGCCCAAAGATCGGCGTCCGCTTGATGTTGCTCGGGAAGTTCATCAGGTTGACCAGCCGCGCATCGATGCTCGGCGTCGCAATACCCGTCGTCGACGCAAAAAATATCGCCGAAATATCCGACACCGTCAGGCCCGCGCGATCAAGCGCCTTAGTGATCGCCTCCTGCCCCAGCTGCAGCGCGCCCTCAATCCAGGCATCGTTGCTCTCGCCAAAGCCGGAGAACATGCCGACGTTATCGATCGGAAACATCAGGTGGCGGAACTCGACACCACAGTTGGAGTGCAGGCGATCGCGCAGGCGGCACTCGCCCGGGTTGCCTTGACGGCGGCTTTGCAGGGCTTCGGTGATGAGCGCCTGAGGATAGCGATAGGGTGGATAAGCAGTAGCGACAGATGCGATGCGCATAACGAGGGGAGCCTCTCTTGGAAGTGTGTGTAAGCACAGAGCTGACAGATCAGCCGTCAGCCAGGAACATTTCGCAGGAGTGTCACAAGCCTGTGGAGGGGAGCTGGCGGAGAACAAAATTCCAGCGCATCAGGCGGAAGCCAGGGTAGGCGATGAACACAGTATAGGGGTCAAAAGGGTTGCCTGTGCCGCACTGCTTTTCTTTCCCGATCCCACCTTCGGGGGATGGCCAGGACCGCCGCTCCCTCCCTCATCTTCATCCCTTGCCAGAAGTAGGTTTAGAGATGTTGCCGGCTGGTGCAGCTCATTGAGCAGATCTCGCTTGTGCCCGCCATTATTTTCGCGAGCCGGCGCCCTTCGGACCGTGTATCGCTCGTTACTAAGCAGCTACCTTCCCTTTAAACTGCAAGTTCCTGCACATGAGCAGAAGAGGAAAGTTTTTGATCCCATGCTAACTTGTTCTTTAGATGTTACTAAGCTGCACTTTAGAGCCTTCTAAAGGTTGGCACGCCATCTGCATAGAGTACAGACGAGGAAACCCTCGCAATCCTAGCCGTTCCAGTGGAGACTCCCAATGTTCAAGCAACTCGTTGCCCTTTCTGCCTTAGTGATCAGTGGTGCCGTAGCGCAAGCCACTCCTATTAGCGGGTACTTCTCCGCGAACGGAACCGACACCTTCACCACGTCGACCATCGACTTCAATGGCTCAGTCGTTGCCGGCGCTATCGGCGGCACCTTTGGCTCCTACCTGACAGACGGAAACGTCATCAGCTTCCTTCCGGGAACACTCCCGTACAAGAATGGCGTCAATACGCCGCCCGTCGCCGTTTACCCGACCGGCATGGTTCCCATCTTCAGCACCACGGAGAATGGCGCGACCTTCACCTTCGAGATGTCGGAGTATGACGCCGGCTATATCGGCACCGGCGACGGCAGCATGGGCTGCACCAAGGGCAGCACCTGCCTGAACATCACCGGCGCGGGTTACTTCACCTCCACTGGCTCCCTGGTTGGAACCTCCGGCCCGGCAACCTTCACCTTCTCCTCGCAGTACGTGGCCGGTCAGCCGACAGCGACCATCACCACCTTCGCTGCCTCCACCGCCGCGGTTGCGCCGTCGGCAGTTCCTGAGCCCTCGTCGCTCGCCCTTCTGGGCACCGGCCTCGTCGGTGCGGTCAGCGTGGCGCGTCGCAAGCTGAAGGCATAAGCATCGCTTCAAACACAAAAGAGCGGGAGCCAGTACTGGCTCCCGCTCTTTTGCGTCTGCGCCCATACGCGAAATCCCCTTTCAGGAGACCTCCAGGCCGCCCGTCGCGCCGTACACCTCACCCGTTACGTAGCTGCTCTCCTGCGAGGCCAGCAGTACATACAGCGGTGCCATCTCCACCGGCTGCCCCGGCCGCTTCATCGGCGTCTCCGCCCCAAACTCCGGAATCTTCTTGTCCGGCTGTCCGCCGCTGGTCTGGAGCGGTGTCCACACCGGTCCCGGCGCCACACAGTTCACCCGAATCCCCTGCTCCACCACCTGCCGCGCCAAAGCCCGCGTAAACGCCAGAATGGCCGCCTTCGTCGGCGCATAGTCCAGCAGACTCGGGCTCGGATGCGTCGCCTGAATCGAGGCCGTCGTAATGATCGAGCCGCCCGGCGGCATCAGCGGCAGCGCCGCCTTCACCAGCCAGAACAGCGAAAACACGTTTACCCGGTACGTCTGCTCCAGCTGCTCCGTCGTCACGTCCGCGATCTTCTCCACGGCGTGCTGCTTGCCGGCGACACACGCCAGAATATCCAGACCGCCCAGCTTTGCCTGCGCCTCCGTCACCAGCCGCACGCAGAAGCTCTCGTCGCTCAGGTCACCAGGCATCGCCAGCACCGGAATCCCCTCCTTTTCGAGCAGGGCAATCACCTCCTGCGCGTCGGGCTCCTCGCTCGGCAGATAGTTGATCGCAACCGCGGCCCCCTCGCGCGCGAACGCGATCGCCGTCGCGCGCCCGATACCCGAGTCTCCCCCGGTAATCAGCGCCCGGCGACCCTTCAGCCGCCCGCTTCCGCGATACGTCGTCTCGCCGTGATCCGCCTTCGGTCCTAACTCCGTATCCAGCCCCGGCACAGACTGCGGCTGATGCGCAAACTTCGGCTGCGGGTACTGTGTTCGCGGGTCCTGCAAGGTGTAGAGATCCTTTGCCA
>CAXTJC010000025.1:0-13367 GCA_964244225.1 uncultured Acidobacteriaceae bacterium | reverse complement strand
GACTCTGCGTGCGGCTGCGAGCGAGCTCTCGGAAGCGGAATGGATCGCTTGGGTGGAGCGGGTTACCGCGCCGCAATAGTTGTGGGTGGGTTCTACGTTGTTCGTTGTACGTTAGAAGCCAGAACGTGCAACGGAGAACGTAAAACGTACAACGCAAAACGGACACCGCCTCAGCTATCCTGATTTCTTCAACGCGTCCGCCAGATCGCACGCGCGCCACAGATACCAGCTTGCCACCGAGCACCAGGGTCTCCATCGCTTTGCCCGCTTGACCATCACCTCCGCCTTGGGCAGCAGGGCCGGCGTGAGCTTGGTTGACGGCTTCAGGCCTTCAAAGATGAGGGCAAAGCCACGGCGCACGCCGAAGTCGTCGACAGGCAGCACGTTCGGCCGGCCCAGCCGGAAGATCAGCAGCATCTCGACCGTCCATCGCCCGATGCCGCGCACCTGGGTTAGATGCTCGATGATGGCCTCATCCGGCATGCGGCGGATGCGCGCCAGGCTCGGGACCGTGCCGTCGAGGGTCCTGGCCGCGAGGTCCCGTAGCGCGAGGATTTTGTTGTGTGAGAGCCCGGCTGTGCGCAGCTGCTCGGTCGGACACTCGAGCAGGTGCTCCGGGCCCGGATGCACGCCGATTCCGCACACCGGCGCGAAGCCTTCGATCATGCGCCGGTGGATCGCCGCTGCTGCCTTTCCGTGCAGCTGCTGGTAGAGGATCGACCGCGCTAGCGCTTCAAACGGGGACTGCGTGCCTGGCAGCCGCAGGGTAAACGGGCCTACCCGCTCTATCAGCCGGCCGAGCTTGGGGTCCTCGCTCGCCAGCGCCGCGACCGCCGCACTGGCGTCATAGGGCGGCCTTCGTGTGCGGACGGGGAGATCACCGGGCATGCCCTAACGATAACCGAACATCTATAGCCTGGTAAGCGACGAAATCTCCCGGATGCGGCAGGCCCGCCAAATCATGTCCGAAGCCGCTGCGATGCACATAAACCGGTGCAGGTTCAGAACTCGGACCGTCTGGCCGCAATTTACAAGAACTCCCCTCTTTTGGGAACGTAGAGGAGCTGCCTTTTTTTGGCGCTTTCTGTAAGCAATGGAAGCAGTTGCGTTCGGTAATCGGTAGCTGCTTGAGGACATAAACAACCACCCTGAAGCGGTGCAGTTGGCGCGATTTGTCACTGCTATACTCGGTTTCTGAAGCGAGATTTCTCCCTTTTTCCGGGGACGAAGCAGCCCGGATTCGCTTCAGGTGATGCAGATCAGCTTCAGGCAATGTAGATCAGCTTCAGGAGTTGTAGATCAGTTTTAGAACAAACGATGCGTGTCGATACGGATAGGCCGGCCGGCGCGGCAGGTTTTAGAGAAGTGACGCAGAGGAAGCAGGAACGCACTCATGGCGCAAGTTTTTGACCGCAGCTCGAATGCGCTCGCCCGAATGAGCCTGGTATTGACTGGTCTGATTGTGATCGCCCTCGGCGTCACGCTCGACCAGCTGCAGCGCTCGCCGTGGGTTACCCGGCAGGGTCAGCGCCCCGATCAGCCGATTCCCTTCAGCCACAAGCACCACGTGGAAGGGCTCGGTCTGCAGTGCCAGTACTGTCACACCCAGGTCGAAAAGGCCGCGTACTCCGGCATTCCACCGACCAAAACGTGCATCAACTGCCACTCGCAGATCTGGACCAACGCCAACCTGCTTGAGCCGGCGCGGCAGAGCTGGGCTACCGGCGCGTCGATCCAGTGGATCCGCGTGCACGATCTGCCGGACTACGTGTACTTCAATCACTCGATTCACGTGAATAAGGGCATTGGCTGCGCCAGCTGCCATGGCCGCGTGGACCAGATGCCGATCATGTACATGCAGAACACGCTGCAGATGGAGTGGTGTCTGAATTGTCATCGCAACCCGGCCGTCAACCTGCGGCCGACGAGCGAGATCTACAACATGGCATGGGCGGGGCCGAGCTCCGACAAGCCGGTCTGGTGCGCGGATAAGAGCAACAGCTACGGCCGTCCGACGGCGCAGCAGGTCTCCTGCACCACCAAGGACCCTAGCGGCGCCAATCCGCAGCTGGCCTCGCTGCAGATGCAGGCGCCGCAGCAGAGCGGCCTGCCTAGCGCTCACTCGGGAACCATGGGCTCGCCCCATGCCAATCAGGGCGACGACAAGACCGTCAGCGACCTGCCGCCGGCCAACGGCATCGTGATGCCGGTCAACTACAAGAAGTTCACCAGTCAGATCGATCTCGGCCACTACCTGCAGGGGCAGTACCACATCCGCGGGGCGAACGAGATCTCCAGCTGCGAGACGTGCCACCGATGACGACACGAGAGATGGGAACAGACACGATGGCGGAACAGCAGGTAGCAGGCGCGGCCGAAGCAACTGTCGTGACCAAGATCGCCCCGGCGAAGATGACGCTCGACCAGGTGCGGGGCAAGCTGGACGGCAAGACCGGCCGCCGCTTCTGGAAGAATCTGGATGAGCTGGCGGAGACGCCCGAGTTCCACGAGCTGATGAAGGAGGAGTTCCCGCGGCAGTCAACCGAGTGGGTTGACTCGGTCAGCCGGCGCGGCTTTATGAAGGTGATGGGGGCGTCGCTCGCGCTGGCCGGCCTGGCCGGCTGCACCAAGCAGCCCGACGAGGCGATCTATCCGTATATCCGGCAGCCTGAAGACCTGGTTCTCGGCAACGCCATGTACTTCGCGACTGCCTTCCCGTTCCCCACGGGCGCTATCCCGGTGCTGGTAAAGTCCGAGGAGTTCCGGCCCATTAAGATTGATGGCAACCCGGAGCACCCGGTCTCGCAGGGCAAGTCCGACATCTATACCCAGGCCACGCTGCTCGAGCTTTACGACCCCGACCGCTCGCAGCACGTGCTGCATCGCGGGCAGGCGTCCGACTTCGCGGCCTTCCAGCGCGAGTTCATCGCCGCGGCCAAGAAGATGCAGAGCGGCAAAGGGCTTTACTTCCTGTCTGAGACCATCACGTCGCCAACGCTGGCGGCGCAGTGGAAGCAGGTGCAGACCGCCTTTCCGCAGGCCAAGCTGGTCCAGTACGATCCGATCAATCGCGACAGCGCGCGCGCCGCGTCGAAGGCGGCGTTCGGCCAGTATGTGGATGCGCAGTACCGGCTCGAGCAGGCCGACCTGATCCTCTCGCTCGACGCCGACTTTCTCAGCGGCATCACGCACCCCGGCTTCCTGCCCATGGCGCGCGGCTACGCGCTGCGGCATCGCTACGAAGAAGGCAAGCCGATGAACCGGATGTACGTCGTCGAGAGCATGCCGACGGTCACCGGGTTCAAGGCCGAGCATCGCCTGGCGCTGCGGCCCAGCCAGATCGCCGGCTTCGCGCAGGCGCTGGCGAGCGGCACTGCACCGGCCGGTCTCTCGCCCGAGCAGCAGAAGTTCTTTACCGTGCTTTCAGCCGATCTGAAGGCGGCAAACGGCCGCGCCGTGGTCATCCCCGGCGAGCAGGCCGCGCCCGAGGTGCACGCCGCAGCGTACGCGCTGAACAGCGCTCTGGGCGCGGTCGGCAAGTCGGTCGTCTACACCGAGACCGTCAACCCGATGCCAACCGAGCAGCTGGCCGAGCTGAAGTCGCTCGTCGCCGACATCAACGCGGGCAATGTCGACTGGCTGGTCATGCTGGGCACGAACCCGCTTTACTCGGCGCCGGCCGATCTCGACTTCGACACCGCCTTCGCCAAGCTGACGAACACGGTGCACCTGGGCTCGCACGTCGATGAGACCGGCTCGGTCTCGCTCTGGCACCTGAATAAGGCGCACTACTTGGAAACCTGGTCTGACGCCCGCGCCTACGACGGCACGATCTCGATCGTTCAGCCAATGATCGCGCCGCTTTACGGCGGCATCGGCGCGCACGAGGTGCTGCAGAGCCTACTCGAAGAGAACCCGCAGCTCTCGCCGCTTGAGGCTGTGCAGAATACCGCCAAGACCTATATTAAGGGCGCCGATATGACCACAGCCTGGCGCAAGGCGCTGCACGACGGCTGGGTCGAGGGCACGGCCTTTGCGCCGCGCGCCGGTGGACCATCGGCGGCGGCCGCTTCCGCCACAGCTCCGGCCGCGTTCACGCCCGCCGGCGAAACCGTCGAGCTGAGCTTCCGTCCGGACACCTCGCTTTACGACGGCCGCTTCGCGAACGTCGGCTGGTTGCAGGAGCTGCCCAAGCAGATCACGAACCTGAGCTGGGATAACGCCGCGCTGATGAGCCTGGACAGCATGGAGAAGTTCAAGCTCGAAGAGAACCAGATCATCGAGATCGAGTCGAACGGCCGCAGGATCCAGGCGCCGGTGCTGCTGGCCTACGGCCACCCAGACGGCGTGATCACGCTGCACCTCGGCTTCGGCCGGCAGGCGGCAGCGGGCCGGGTCGCCGCGGGCGTCGGGTTTGATGTCTACCCGCTGCGCACCTCCGCCGCTCCGCTCTTCGTCACGGGCGCGACGGTGAAGAAGTCGAGCGGCACGTGGGATCTTTGCGTCACCAAGATCCACAACATTGAGCACCGCGGCGCGTTCGCGCAGCACGATCTCGAGAAGCCGCTCTCGGATAAGCAGGGAACCTACTCGCTCGCCGGCCATGAGGCGCAGGAGCGCTCGATTATCCGCTATACGACGCTCGAAGAGGCGAAGAAGAACCCCGACTTCGCGCACGAGGGCGACACGCACACCCTGGTCAATAAGGTCGGCTACGGGCCGCAGGGCGAGGCGCCCAAGCACGAGGAGAGCTTCTTCCCGGATGCGTGGAAGTACAACCACACCGACCCTTCATCGCTGCGGCTGCAGAACGCCTGGGGCATGTCGATCGACCTGAACTCCTGCATCGGCTGCAACGCCTGCGTCGTGAGCTGCTACGCCGAGAACAACATCGCCGTCATCGGGCGCGAGCAGGTCAAGGTCGGCCGCAACATGCAGTGGATCCGCATCGACACCTACTTCGAGGGCGATCTGCACGCGCCGCGCGCGCACTTTCAGCCGATGGCCTGCCAGCACTGCGAGAACGCGGGCTGCGAGCTGGTCTGCCCGGTCGGGGCGACCGTCCACACGCCTGAAGGCCTGAACACGATGGTCTACAACCGCTGCGTGGGCACGCGCTACTGCTCAAACAACTGCCCATACAAGGTGCGCCGCTTCAACTTCCTGCTCTACTCGGACTACGAGACCGAGAGCCTGAAGTTCATGCGTAACCCCGACGTAACGGTTCGCTCCCGCGGCGTGATGGAGAAGTGCACGTACTGCGTGCAGCGCATCGCCGAGGCCAAGATCACCGCGGACAAGGAGAATCGTGCGATCCGGGACGGCGAAGTCATCACCGCCTGCCAGCAGGCCTGCCCGACCGACGCGATTCTGTTCGGCAACATCAACGACCCCAAAAGTGAGGTCGCCAAGAAGAAGGCGAGTGAGCGTACGTATCAGGTGCTCGCCGATCTCAACTACCGTCCGCGCACGACCTATAGCGCGGGTGTTATCAACCCGAACCCAGAGCTGGAGCAGATCTGATGGCGACTAAACCCATTCCCGATCCCGTCGTTGACCCGATGATCGACCCGCGTACCGGCGAGTACGCAGTCATTGCCCCGGGCCACAACTTCAAGTCGGTCACGCAGAAGATCGCCGGCATCGTGCTCACGTCGAACACGCCGCTGGGCTGGTTCTTCGGCATGATCGTCGGCGCCGGCATCGCTCAGGGTGTCGTGATCGGCATCACCTGGCTGTTCCTCAAAGGCGTCGGTATTTGGGGCGTCACCATCCCGGGCGCATGGGGCTTTGCCATCATCAACTTCGTGTGGTGGATCGGTATCGGCCATGCGGGCACGCTGATCTCGGCCATCCTGCTGCTGTTCAAGCAGACCTGGCGCAACTCGATCAACCGCTTCGCCGAGGCCATGACCATCTTCGCCGTCGTCTGCGCCGGCACCTTCCCGCTGATCCACGTCGGCCGCCCGTGGCTCGCGTACTGGCTGCTGCCGTACCCGAACACGATGAATCTGTGGCCGCAGTTCCGCAGCCCGCTGGCCTGGGACGTCTTCGCGGTCTCGACCTACGCAACTATTTCGATCGTCTTCTGGTATGTCGGCATGATTCCGGACTTCGGCACCCTGCGCGACCGCGCGACCATGCCCCTGGCCAAGTTCTTTTACGGAACGCTCTCGCTTGGGTGGCGCGGATCGACGCGCCACTGGATCCGGTACGAGTCGGCTTCGCTGCTGCTGGCCGGCCTTTCGACCCCGCTCGTGCTCTCAGTCCACACCGTCATCAGCTTCGACTTCGCGGTCGCCGCCCTGGCCGGCTGGCATACGACGATCTTCCCGCCGTACTTCGTGGCTGGAGCCGTCTACTCGGGCTTCGCCATGGTGCTCACGCTCGCCATTCCGCTGCGCAAGTTCTACCACCTCGAAGATCTGGTCACGCTGCGCCATCTCGACAACATGGGTAAGGTCATGCTCGCGACAGGCTCGATCGTGGCCTATGGCTACGGCATGGAGGTCTTCATGAGCTGGTACTCGGCCAGCCACTGGGAGTTCTTCATGATGTGGAACCGCATGTTCGGCCCGATGGGCTGGGCATACTGGATCCTGATCCTGACCAACATCGCCATCCCGCTCACCACACTGTGGTCGCGCAAGCTGCGGGTCAACGTGGCATACCTCTTTATGCTGTCGCTCATCGTCAACACCGGCATGTGGTTTGAGCGCTTCGTGATCGTCGTCACGTCGCTCTATCGCGACTATCTGCCCTCCTCCTGGGGCACCTACCGCGCGACCAAGTGGGACTACATGATCTACGTCGGCACCATGGGCCTGTTTACCATGCTGTTCTTCCTCTTCGTGCGCTTCCTGCCCATGATCCCGATGTCCGAGATCCGCATGATGCTGCCGCAGACCAAGATCCGCGCCCGCTCTGCGGACGCCCAGACCACCATCGACGAGGCCGTCTAATGCCACCACGCGAAGGAATCTACGGCATCATCGCGGAGTTCAACACGCCGACCGAGCTGGTGCATGCAACCCAGGAGGCGCGCGAAGAGGGCTACCGCCGGATGGAGTGCTACACGCCCTATCCGGTCGAGGAGGCAGCGGAGGCGCTGCACTTCACCAAGACCAGCGTGCCCCTGATGTGCCTGCTGGGCGGCCTGGCCGGCGTCACTGTGGCCTATCTGCTTGAGACCTGGATCAACGTCTACGCGTACCCACTGAACATTGCCGGCCGACCGCTCTTCTCGTGGCCCGCCTTCATCATCCCGGCTTACGAGTTCACCATCCTCTTTGCCGGTCTTTCGACGGCCTTCGGCATGATCGCGCAGAACGGCCTGCCGCAGCTCTATCATCCGCTCTTCAACGCGCCCAACTTCCGCAACGGCGCGACGACGGACAAGTTCTTCCTGTGCCTGGAGGCAACGGACCCCAAGTTTTCACTCACCGGGACCCGCGCCTTCCTTGAGCAGTTCCCCGCGATCTCCGTGGTGGAGGTGGATCATTAATATCCGAACGCACTCCGTCTCCCGTCTCAGCCTCGCCGCGCTCGTCACCGTGGCCGCGGTCGGCTGCCGGCAGGACATGCACAACCAGCCAAAGTTCGACTATCAGCAGCGCAGCACCTCGTTCTACGCCGACGGCCGGTCTGCCCGGCCGCAGGTAAGCGCCACGCTGGCGCGCAGCCAGCTGCACCAGGACAGCTATCTCACGACCGGGTTTATCGACGGCAAAGAGGGTGACGGCATGCCGTTTCCGGTCAACGCCACCGTTCTTGCGCGCGGGCAGCAGAGCTATAACATCTACTGCACGCCCTGCCACTCCCGCGTCGGCAACGGCGCCGGCATGATTGTGCAGCGCGGCTACGCCGCCGCCGGCAACTTCCACACCGCGCGCCTCATGAACGCGCCGCTTGGCCACTTCTACAACGTGATCGCCAACGGCTATGGCGCCATGCCGGACTACTCGGCGCAGCTCACACCGGAGAACCGCTGGGCAGTGGTGGCGTACATCAAGGCGCTGCAGCTGAGCCAGCGAGCGTCGGAGGCGGATGTCGCCAAGGGCGAGCACGTTGAGTCGCTCGAAAACATCACTGAGCATGAGGGTCTGCCGGCCGGCTTTGCCTATGACTGGAACCTGCCGCCAACCGCGGTCAAGGGAACCCCGAACGGCGACGACTACGTTCTGCCGCTCGACAGCAGCAATCCTCTGGCAAAGGGCGGGGGGCATAACTTCGACTCAACCCAGGGCAATCACATGGCGACATCGCCCACCGGCAACACGCCTACGCCGGAGACGGATGCGACCTCGACCGCCGGCGCGATGAACGAGCAGAAGTAAAAAAGAACAAGCAGGAAGAAGAAGCAAGAAACGGCAGTACGGACCACGGCAGCACCCCGCGCGCATGAGAACGACTTTGAACCGAGGTTGAAAACAGCATGGCATTCGTCCAACAGCAGCAGCATGGTGATCCATACGGGCAGCACGCCGGCAGCCATGACAGCCCGCGCGTCATGCCGGCAAGCTTTGAGGCGCCAGCCGCCGTTGCTGACTGGCGCAACCGCATGGGGCTGATCTCGATCGTCTTTGCGATCGTTTCGTTTCTTGCGTTCTCCTGGACGCATGAGGGCCGCAACCACCTGCTGCGCGCGTACCTGATGGGCTTCATGACCAGCTTCGGCTTTGCCGGCGGCAGCCTGTGCATGCTGATGCTGCAGTATGTGTCGGGCGGCAAGTGGGGGCTGCTGCTGCGCCGCCCGCTTGAGGCCGCCAGCCGCACCCTGCCGATGATTGGCGTGCTTCTGCTGCCGATCCTGCTCTTCTCAAAGCACCTGTACCAGTGGGCCGCCTTTCCTACCGCCACGGCGGTCCGCAGCGCGCTTGCGACGCACAGCATCACCCTCGAGCAGGCGCTGACCCTTAACGCCAAGCGCACCATGCTAAGCCCCGGTCCAGTCTGGGTGCAGAGCCTCCTGATCTTCGCCGTAACTATCGGCATGGCCTTTATCCTGAACAAGTGGTCGGTTGACCGCGATGCCGACCCCCTTGCCGGCACCGAGGCCAGCTACAACCGGTGGCAGATCCGGTTTGAGAACATCAGCGGCATCGGCATCCTCGTCTACATCATCCTGCTGACGGATGGCGCGATTATCTGGATTAAGTCGCTCGACATTACCTGGTACTCGTCCATCTGGGGCTTCCAGTTTGTCGTGGCGCAGGGGTACAGCGTGCTTGCGCTCGGCATTCTGACGGTAATCCTGCTCTCCCGCTACGAGCCGATGAAGACCCTGCTGCGCACCACCGAGCAGCACGATCTGGGCAAGCTGGCGTTCGCCTTCACCATGCTGAACATCTACTTCACCTTCGCGGAGTTCCTCATCATCTGGTCCGGCAATGTGCCGGATGAGATTCCGTGGTACCTCAACCGCATCCACGGCGGCTGGTGGACGATCTGCTCGCTTGACTTCATCTGCCACTGGCTGATCCCGTTCTGCCTGCTGCTGTCGCGCGATCTCAAGCGTAACAAGCAGAAGATGATCTATCTGACCTGTTTCATGATCTTCGCGCGCTGCGTGGACATGTTCTGGCTCATCGAACCGAACTTCCCCGGCGCCGCCGGCAACCTGCATCTACGTGGGAATCTGGGCATCTTTGCTTATGTGACCGTGCCTGTCTCGATGCTGAGCTTCTGGGCCTGGAACTACCTCGGCCAACTGCAGAAGCGGCCGCTTATGAACGTCAACGATCCTCACCTTGAGGAGATGCTGGAGGCAGAACATGCCCATTAATTCGCAGGACAACAACGATCTGGGCCGGGGCGTCGCCGGCAGCACAACACCCTCGACCGAGCGCGGCGAAGGTAGTCCGGGGTACGAGACGACGGACGTTAACGTCGGCGGTGTGGTCATCTTTCTCGCCGGCCTATCGGGCTTCGTTCTGATCTTCTTCGTCTTCTGCTTCGTCATGGGCAAGGTCATCAACGCCGCCTTCGTGAAAGAGGACGGGCCGATCACCAAATGGACGCGCAACTACTCGGACGCCGGCATGAAGACGACCAACAAGGGCAAGCGCGAGAACCTGGCGAACAATCCGGAGATGCAGCAGCGCGAGCTGTCGAATGTCACCCGGTCCTTTCCTAACCCGCGGCTAGACATTGACGACAGCAACCAGGCGACAGCCGATCTGCACGCCCGCGAGGATCTTCTGCTGGATCATTACAGCTCCAGCCAGACCGAGAAGGGGGTGATCCGGATCCCGATCGATCGCGCCATGGAACTCGTCGCGCAGCGCGGCCTGCCGGTGGTTAATGCCAACGTCGCCAGCGCCGGCAAGGGCTTTGTAGGCGACAACGCAGCGACAATCACCGAGCCCCTAACCAGCGGCTTTGCTCGCACCGGATACGAGCTTGATGTGATGGAAGCGCGGCAGCAAAAGCTGAGCTATGGCAAGGCGGAGGGCACGGAGCACGCCCAGTTGACTCCGGCGCGCTAGAGCAGAGGGACTCTAGGACGTACCATAGATACAGGGCGTTGCCGCTGTTTGGCAGGGTTCACGAGTGAGGAAAAACGGCATGGGAATCGGAAGCATAGTTCGGAGAGCAGGTCTGGCAGGCGCCCTTGGCGCGCTGCTGTTCACGCCCCTCCTTGCGGCCGCCCAGGTCACCGCATACGGCGAGAAACAGGCAGGCGAGAACCAGGGCGATCAGCTGCCCAAGGTGCTGCAGCAGGTCGGCATCTCGCAGCACCTCAACCAGCAGCTTCCGCTGGACGCCGCCTTTGTCGACGACCTAAACCGTCCCGTGCATCTCGGCGACTACTTCGGCAAGCACCCCGCGATCCTGGCCATCGTTTACTACAACTGCCCGATGCTCTGCTCGGAGGAGCTGGACGGCCTGACCAGCTCGCTTGAGATGGTTCATCTGACGCCGGGCAAGGACTTCGACATCATCGTCGTTTCGATCGATCCTAGCGAGACGCCGGAGATGGCCGCGCACTACAAGGCGCGCTATGTGAAGCGCTTTGGAAAGCCGGAGACGGCCTCAGGGTGGCACTTCCTGACCGGCCAGAAGCCCGCGATCGATGCGCTGACCTCGGCTGTTGGCTTCGGCTACATGCGCGTTCCCGGACCGGACGGGACTCTAAGTCAATTTGCTCATGCCAGCGCCATTCAGATCCTTACGCCCCAGGGCAGGCTGGCGCAGTATTACCTGGGCGTCGAGTACTCGCCCAAGGATATTCTGCTCGGGCTGATCGACGCCTCCGGCAACAAGATCGGCTCTCCCGTCGCCAATATCTTGACCTACTGCTACCACTACGATCCGCAGACCAATAAGCACTCCCTGATCGTTGCGCGCGTAGTGCAGTTCGGCGGCATGGTGACGCTGGCCGGCCTGGGCGGCTTTATGTTTCTCATGTTCCGGCAGGATCTCAAGCTCGGACGCGACCACGATCTGACGAAGAACGGATAAAGGGTACCAATGCATATCAGTCCAGTCCTGTGGCAGTTTCTGGTGAAATGGCTCCACGCCTCCGCGCTCTTCCCTGCCGAGGCCTCGACCATTGCGCCTTATACCGACGCACTCTACTTCTTTCTGCTGCTGATTACTGTCGTCGGCATCCTGCTGGTCGGCGCTCTCGTCTTCGGCTTCTCGATCCGCTATCGCCGCGAGAAAAATCCCGTTGCCACGCAGGTGGAGGGTTCGACTCTGCTGGAGGCGACCTGGACCATTATTCCGCTGGCGATCTTCCTGGTCGTCTTCGTCTGGGGCGCGCTGCTGTACTTCCGCATCTACACCCCGCCGACCAATTCGATGAACATCTACGTCGTCGGCAAGCAATGGATGTGGAAGGCGGAGCACCCCGGCGGCCAGCATGAGATCAACGCGCTGCATGTGCCGATCGGCCGCCCCGTGCAGCTCACCATGATCTCGCAGGACGTCTTCCACAGCTTCTCGATCCCCGACTTCCGGGTCAAGCGTGAGGTCATCCCGGGTCGCTACTCGACCGTCTGGTTTCAGGCGACGACACCCGGTGTCTATCACATCTTCTGCACGCAGTACTGCGGAACGCTGCACGCCGGCATGATCGGCCAGGTCACCGCGCTCAGCCCGGAGGACTACGATAGATGGACGCAGACCTCGACCTCCGGTATGAGCCTCGCGCAGAACGGCGAACGCCTCTATGCGAGCATGGGATGCAACGCCTGCCACTCCGGCGCGGCTGCCGCACGCGGGCCGAATCTCGCCGGTGTCTACGGCTCGAAGCTGCAGCTGGCAAACGGATCGGCGGTGACGGTCAACGAGGCGTACCTCCGCGACAGCATCCTGAACCCGTCGCAGCATGTGACCGCCGGCTATGCGCCGATCATGCCCACCTACCAGGGACAGATCAGCGAAGATGGTCTTATCGACCTCGTCGAATATATTAAAACTCTGCAGACAAACTATCGCGTGCAGCAGACTCTGACCACAAATCAGTCCACGCAGTCGGCGCCGACAACGCCAGGGCGGTAATCATGAGCACAACTTCCTCCATCGTCAGCCTTCCCGATCAGAGCACCGCGACCCTTCCGAAGCGGAACTATCTGAACAACGAGCACGGCCTGCTGAGCTGGCTGCTGACCGGCGACCATAAGCGCATCGCGATTCTCTACCTGATCTCGATCACCTTCTTCTTCTTTATAGGTGGCGCTTTCGCGGGTCTGATCCGTTTGGAGCTGCTCACGCCGCAGCCTGATCTGGTCGCGTCCGATACCTACAACAAGTTCTTCTCGATGCACGGCATCATCATGATCTTCCTGTTCCTGGTGCCGTCGGTTCCGGCGACGTTGGGTAACTTCCTGATCCCGATCATGCTTGGCGCGAAGGATCTTGCCTTCCCGAAGATCAACCTGCTGAGCTGGTACCTGTACATGATCGGCGGCACGATGACCCTCGCCGCCCTGGTGCTCGGCGGCGTCGATACCGGCTGGACCTTTACTACGCCGCTCTCGACCCATTACCTGAACACCCACGTGATCACGGCCGCCACCGCCGTGTTCATCGCCGGCTTCAGCTCCATCTTTACCGGCCTGAACTTCATCGTCACCATCCACCGGATGCGCGCGCCCGGCATGACCTGGTTCCGTATGCCGCTTTTCGTCTGGTCCAACTATGCGGCCTCGCTGCTGATGGTCCTGGGCACGCCGGTTCTCGCCATCACCCTGGTTCTGGTCGCGCTTGAGCGCACGATCGGCATCGGCGTCTTTGACCCCACCAAGGGCGGCGATCCGCTGCTCTTCCAGCATCTCTTCTGGTTCTACTCGCACCCGGCCGTCTACATCATGATTCTGCCCGGCATGGGCGTCATCTCCGAGGTCATCAGCACCTTCAGC
>CAXTJC010000024.1:0-13478 GCA_964244225.1 uncultured Acidobacteriaceae bacterium | reverse complement strand
TGGTTAGAGCGCTACCTTGACACGGTAGAGGTCTCCGGTTCGAATCCGGACGTGCCTACCATATCCTCCCATACAGGTGCTTTTAGAGCGGTGCGGCGATCATCAGACCATTCTCGGTCCACAGCCGGTTAGGGCCGCGCAGCAGACGCATCGGCGTACCTGTACCCAGATCACGGGAGAATATCTCTCCATAGTTCCCAACACCTCGGATCGTTCGACTTCCCCAGTCGTCATCAAGACCGAGCGGTCGTCCCAATCCAGGGCTGCTGCCTAGAAGACGCCGCAGAAACGGATCGGAGTCCGACCTCATCGCATCGACCTTCGACGAAGTAATCCCTGATTCTTCGGCCTGCACCAGCAGTTCCCCGACCGAGCTGACCAGAGTGGACCATTGCGGATCGGCAGTGCGCGTCGCGGATGCAAGTGGGTCTTTCGCGAGGACGTCCGGCAGGATCTCGTAGCCAAGTCCCTTGGCTCTGAAGGCGATCCGCTCATAGGCCAGTTGCGTTACATCGGCGGAGAGAGCGGCGCAGTTGTTGGTAAGGAAGGCCGCTTCCATCTCCCCCTCTTCCTGGAATGGAAATGGAATGAATTTGATCTTGCGCTGGTTCATAGCGCTGACCAGATTCACTTCGATGGACGTCTCTGCCAGGTAGCAGATCTTCTTGCCGGCCAGATCGCCGAGAGCGTGGACGCCCATCGCCGTATTAACCATTAGTCCTTGAAAGTCGAAGAGCATAGTGCGGCCAAAGCTGAGATGGAGAGCCGTGACGCTGGTCATGGAGGGAGTCGCCGTCGCGACCATGTCGACGGTTCCGCTCTCCAGTGCCTTCAAGGAGGTGATCTCGTCTGGAAAGGGCGTCACATCGAACCGCGCGTTCGGCCCAAGAATGGCGATGGCTGTTGCCTTGCATAGATCGATGTCGAAGAGAGCCCGGTTGCCGTGCGCGTCGAGGTTGGAGTACTCGGGCTCTTCCCGGTTGACCCCGCAGGAGAGGCGGCTCGCAGCCTTGACCCTGGCGAGCGTGGCTTGCGCTCGAAGAATCACCGGGCAGACTATAAAGGCGAAAACAGCAAAAAAGCAAAGTGGTCGTACCGGCATAGATGAGCGCTTCCTTAAATGAAGCCGAAGACCAGATCAGTAAGATCTGGTCTTCGGCGCGTGCTGAATCAATTTAGTACTTCCAGGTTCCGGAGGCCGGGATGCCCGGGTTGATGTCCGGCCGTGGATTGAAGTCGGCAGGAACAGGGTTGGTGAGGGTGGAATCGTCCGGCTGAATCTGCAGAACGCGGCAGCCGGCGCCACCGAAGTGGGGTAGCGCAGTAACAAGCGCCTGCGGGATCATCGCGTACTCGGCTGGCAGCGGCTCTTCTTTTCCAGTCAGACGTGCGTTGTCGAAGCCAGAGAAGAGATCGCCAACGCCTGGAACCTTGTCGTCTGCTGGTCCAAGATTCTTCTGGCCGAAGAGCTTTTCCCCCTGCTTGCGCGCGCTCGCTTCGTCAGGCAGATCGGCCAGCGGCGTCAGCTTGAAGAGCTCGTCGATGAACTTGATGACCGAGCTGTGCTCTGTGCGCTCATGCGAGATCGCGTGCACCACACCGTAGGGCGAGATGACGATCGCGGGAATGCGCGGCCCCTGATCGAGTGCGTTGCCGAGGGCGTCAAACGACCGGATACGTGGCGCCGTGTGATCGTAGAGACCATCCGTCTCATCGTAGGTGATGATGATGGCACTCTCCGGCCAGTACTTGCTGGACGCGATGGCGTTGACCTCATCGGCCAGCAGAGCCTCGGAAATCTGCGCATCCGAGTAGCCCGGATGATCGTCATTGCCTTTGTAGTCCGCGCGGGTGGCGACATCGGGATCTTGCGGTACTAGGCCATCGAGATTGCCATACCCGCCGCGCAGATAGAACACGCCGCCTTCCGCCGGCAGATCCTTTGCCTTGATGGTCGAGAAGAAGTCTCCCAGACCGCGCAGGTGGGCTTTGGTCTCCTTAGGATTGTTCGCAATGTAGCCGAAGTACTGCGGCGCATTGTGGTGTGCGATGTAGTCGGTGTTCGAGGCAACCGCGGTCGGGTCTGTCGGCTCATGGTCGTAGCCTTCCTGGTACCAGGCCCAGTTCACGGCTTTGTTGTCCTCCCCGGCGATGCGTTTGATGTCCTCCTGCACATCCTGAAGATCGAAGGCGGGGTTCTGATCGTCCTGCGTAATGTTATTGATGTCGCGGCCCATGAAGGAGAGCGGCAGCGTCGCAAACGTGAGGTTTGAGGCGGGATTCATGGATACACCACCAGGGTTATCGACCGGCTGGCGTTGCGAAGGTGGTGTAAACACGTCGAGAGAGGAGCCCCAGAAAGGCTGCGGATCGCCGACAACCGGAAGAACGGCACTGGTTGTGGTGTGATTCGCTCCCAGATCCGGATGCTTCACCCACTGCGTCTCACCCGACTGGCCCGCGATCATCGCGATCGCATTCGGCGTGGACGGCCCGATCACCGTATCGAAGAAGTTATCGAACAGGGTAAAACGGTCGGCGTAGTTCCAGAGAAATGGAACCGTATCGCAATCGACGTGGCCCATCACGAGCTCACCAAACTGCTCGCGCTCAAGCGAAGGAACGCTGGTGGGCTTGCCGGTGCTGTCAAGCGTGACGCCTTCTTCAACGAGCGAATAGCGATCGTTACGCGCGACGTAGTTCTTATCGAAGTCGAGCTTGGTGTCGATCGGAACATGGCCATGGTTCACTGAGGAGGTATCGGCCGGATAGAGCGGCACAGTTTTGCCGTTTACGTCGGTCACAGAAGCCGGAATCTTGAAGGGAGTAATGGTAGTGAGATTTCCCTTTGTGTCCACGAAAGGCTGAATGAAACCCGGCGTCTTTGAAGGGGACTTCGAGTAAAGATTGTTCGCGCCCGGATAGCTGCCGAAGTAGAAGTCGAAGGAACGGTTCTCCTGGAAGAGAACGAAGACGTACTTGATCTTCTTCTGCAGTAACAAAAGCTTCTGTTCGTGAGAAAGATTGGGTGCATCCTCAACCCGCAGCATGCGTTTTGAGACGGCAGCGCTCGACTGCGGCGCCAGAGTGAGCTGGCTGGTGTCGGTTTGCGCTTCCATCGCCTCGCGTCCGGTGGAGGCCTGTTGCGCAAGCGTAGTGAAAGGCTGTGTCAGCAGCGTTGTTGCCACAAGGGAAGCGCAGCTTGCTTTTCCCCATAGAGTGAGCGTCATAGGTTTCTCCTGGAAGGGTTACAGCGGGTACCAGATTGGCCGAACAGAGAGGGTGCGTAGAAGAGCTTGCTCCCTGAAAGAGCGAATCGTGTAACAGAGGAGTTAAAAGAAGAAAGGATCATGCTGCTTCTATCGGGCAGACTTCTGCTGCCGGACTTCATGCCAAGAAGAGTAGCGGGACAGCGAGACGCGGGCTGTCCCCTGCAGGGGTGTAGGGCCGCGAGAGCATGGCTGCGTAGACTGCGGAGTTTGATATTGCGTTGGCTAGGGCAATCGACGAAACAGGACGATACGGCCATGGTACGGTTCAGTTTGTACTTCTGAGAGAACAGTCCTGCGTCTCACTGGATGCCTTATGCCTTCACCATCTTCAGTTCGCTACGCCGACTACCAGGTTTCAAGCGACTCTCCGCCATCCTCTACACCTCAGCCTCGGGCGTTTCTAACCCCACTCTTCTGCACGATTCAATCGGATTTTTCGACGCCCCAAATAATGTCTTTAATGTTTCGGCAGGTTTAGAGCTCTGCTGCTAGTGTTATCGCGTCTCGAAGGCGGGGTAACTTCTGCGCTGAATTCGACATTCGGCCCTGTATAGATACCGTTTCACGACACTTGGCCGAGGGGAGTCAGCCTTCCTTCGGAGAGGAACAACTCTAAAAACAGATTCAGATTGCGAGGCTTCTCTATGATGCAGTTATCTTTCGGGCAGTACAGTCTGGTGTACAACGCCTTGTCATTCGTCATTGCATGCATGGGAGCGGCGACCGTATTTCTCTTTCTCAGCCGATCTCAGATTTCACATACCTACAAAACCGCGGTCACCGTTTCGGGTATCGTCACGATGATTGCGCTGTACCACTATCTACGCATTTTTAATAGTTGGGAGGAGGCGTATTCCGTTATCAACGGAGTCGTGACGCCCACCGGTCACCCATTCAACGACGCGTACCGCTATGTCGACTGGCTGCTCACTGTGCCACTGCTCGTCACGGAACTGATTCTTGTGATGAAGCTTCCGGGCAATGAGGGAACGGCCAAGTCATCGCGTCTTGCTATCCTCGCCGTTGCGATGATTCTGCTGGGGTATCCGGGTGAGGTATCGTCTGCCTCATCAACCCGCCTATTGTGGTGGTGTCTATCGATGATACCGTTCCTGCTTATTCAATTCGAACTGTTCTTTGGTTTGAAGGCAGCGATCAGTCAGCAACCGGAAAATGCCCGTGGGATGGTAAGTGCTGCGCGCTACATCACGGTCATAACCTGGCTCTTCTATCCGATTGTTTACCTCTTCCCCTTACTGGGTCTCTCAGGAGCAGCCGCGAACGTCGGGGTTCAGGTCGGCTACAGCATCGCCGATGTTCTGGCAAAGGCCGGCTTCGGTCTTTTCATCTATGTCATTGCGTTACGCAAGACCCAGGATGAGGTCGCGATGCCGAAACACAAGCAGGATCTTGTAGCGCTCTAAGGAGGGCCAGATCGGAATCACGAATGAACAGTCTACTTGCAGCCGTGGAGGTGACTATGCTGAACGCATGTGTCGCCTCCACCGATTCTGAAAACTCCGCTGTTCTCGCGGTCAGATATCATCTGACTACGACGGGAGGCCGGCTGCGTGCACGTATGGCGCTCGACGCTGCATCCCGGCTGACGTTACCCGCGAAAAGCGCAGTGACAGTAGCCGCGGTCTGTGAGTTGCTGCATAACGCCTCTCTCGTCCATGACGACCTCATTGACCGCTCGCCGATGCGCCGCGGACAGGAAACCGTGTGGTCGCGCTTCGGCGATGGCGTTGCAATTTGCGCAGGGGATTTGCTGCTCAATGCGGCCTATGCCTCAATGGCAGAAATCGAACCGGTGTCGTTCCTTCGGGAACTTAGTCTAAGAGTGCACCGCAGCACGCACAAGGTTATCTGCGGACAAGCGGCTGAGTTGCGCTTTTCGCAGGACCAATCGACCGAAGCGGAAAACTATGAGGAGCTGGCCATAGGCAAGTCCGCCTCTCTACTCAGCCTCTGTCTGCAACTGCCGCTTACCATAGCGGACTTCAGGAACGCTGTGCCAACAGCCCAAAAAGTAGCTGAGTCCTTCGCGGTTGCGTATCAAATCGCAGACGATCTACATGATGTAGAGGAAGATCGGCTAGCTAATTCCCTCAATTTTGTACAAATCCTTTCCGCCGCTCAGAGCTGCCCCTTGGACATAGCCCGCAATCGTGCCGCAGCTCGAGCCGAAAAGTTATTGATCGAGACCTGCATGCTGGCCAAAGAGTTGCCGTTCGACTGCGCCGCTGTTCTGGTCGAGCATGCCTCAAAGCTGCTCACCCAGCTACGTTGGGACTACAGCATCTCTTCTGTTGTGACTGGATGAGCAATCGGGTCATCGTAATTGGGGCAGGCTTCGGGGGTATTGCGGCCGCACTCCGTGCCCGGTCCAAAGGCTACGAGACTTTGCTGCTTGACCGCTGTGCGGAACTAGGTGGGCGAGCTCAGGTCTTTGAACGTGGTGGATTTCGCCATGATGCCGGGCCGACTGTCATTACAGCCCCGTTCCTGTTTGAAGAACTATTCGCCCTGTTCGGTAGGCGGCTCGAAGACTATGCAACTCTGGTCCCGCTGCGTCCCTGGTACCGCTTCCGCTTTCCGGACGGCACCTACTTCGACTACGGCGGAACAATCGAAGACACCCTCGCAGAGATCGCTCGGTTTTCGCCTGAGGATCAGGACGGCTATCTCAGGCTTGTCGCCGAATCAAAACGTATCTTCGCCATCGGTTTTGAGCAGCTCGCTACACAGCCTTTCGACCGGATTGGGACAATGATCGCCCTATTGCCGGCGCTTGTCCGACTGGGCGGCTACAGAACCGTCTGGCAGTTTGTGAATCGACATATCAAACATCCCTGGCTGCGCCGCGCATTTTCCGTATCGCCTCTGCTGGTAGGCGGCAATCCCTTTGCGACGACAAGTATCTACTCGCTCATTCACTATCTTGAGCGTAAGTGGGGAATCCAGTTTGCGATGGGTGGCACGGGAGCTCTCGTCGCCGCGCTTGGCAGGCTTATGCATGAGGTCGGTATCGAGGTGCGGCTCAATACGACCGTTCAGCAGATTATGGTCGAGCACGGTGTCGCCACCGGGGTCCGTCTGGAGCATGGCGAGCAATTATCGGCAGAGATTATTATTTCCGACGCGGACCCGGCGTTCCTGTACACATCCATGCTGAAGAAAACGCCGTTGATCCCCAGGCTCAAGCTGCGCGGAGCTAAGTTCTCGATGGGGCTCTTCGTGCTCTACTTCGGCACAACACGCACATTCGACGACGTGGCGCACCACACGATCTGGTTTGGCGAACACTATCGTGAGCTGCTGGCAGACATCTTCGATCATCGGCATCTTGGTCCGGACTTCTCGCTCTATGTGCATCGCCCGACTGCAACCGATGCCACCTTTGCGCCGCCCGGCTGCGACTCCTGGTACGTCTTAGCGCCCGTACCCAATCTACAATCCGAGATTGATTGGCCGGCAATTGCCGATCGTTATGGCGACTCGATCTTGAAGGCTCTGAGCGAGACCATGATGCCCGGACTTCTGGAGTGCGTCACGGACCGCTTTCACATGACGCCGCTGGACTTTCGCGAGCGCTATCTTAGCCTTTATGGGGCAGGCTTCTCGATCGCACCCATCCTTCGCCAGTCGGCCTGGTTTCGCTTTCAGAACCGCGTGGAGGGTGTGCGAAATCTCTTCCTTGTGGGTGCCGGAACGCATCCGGGAGCGGGGCTGCCCGGCGTGTTAAGCAGCGCAAAGCTGGTCGATGGCATGCTGGAGCGGCTCGCATGACGGTCGCGGCAGGAAGCATCGAGCACGTACGCACGTCAGACGCCGTGAGCATGCGGCGCAATGGCCGCTCGTTCTGGTTCGCCAGTCTGTTTCTGCCCCGCGAGATTGTAGACGATGTAAAGCAGCTCTACGCATTCTGCCGCGTCATGGACGATCTCGCGGATGAAAGTGGCGACCCGCACGCGGCTGCTCATCTGGAGCAGGTGCGATACGATCTCCGCCAGGGCAGCTCGCGTGATCCGCACGTTGCCAACCTACTTCGGTTAGCCGAGCGCTATCACCTTCAGTTGGAGGTAGCCGATCATCTGATCGCTTCCTTCTTCGCCGATGCGTCGAGCCGAATGGCGATTGACACGGAGGCGCAGCTGGTCCGCTACTGCTTCGGCGTTGCCGGGACGGTCGGCCTTCTAATGGCCCCCATCTTGGGTGCGACTACGATTGAATCACGATCGTTTGCGGCGGATCTCGGAATCGCTCTGCAACTAACCAATATCGCGCGAGATGTTGCCGAAGATGCGCGCAAGGGACGACGCTATCTGCCCGGAGACTGGATCGGCGGCATGACCGCGGTGGAGATAGCCGGATGCAAGACTGCGCTCGCCAATTCAGTAGTCGCTAAAGGAATTGACCGTTTACTGGCGCTTGCCGACTGCTTCTACGCACGAGCGCGTGAAGGATTTCCTTTGATCCCGAGGCGAAGCAGAACTGCGATTAAAGTAGCAGCTGCGGTCTATCGCGAGATCGGTATGCGGCTAAGGAGTCGAGGTCTGCGCTGGAATCATGAGCGGAGCGTCGTGCCGGCAGCACGCAAAATGCAACTGGCCTGCATGGTCTTTGCGGGCGCATCATCCATCAAACGCCTTCGTGCTGTACAAATGTCCGCCGAGGCTTTGTCTGCATTGGACGGTCTTCCGGGTCTGCGATGAATCAGGAGCGCGATGAAAGACGGGGGGCGATCAGAGACCTGATCATCCTGGGCGGTGGCTGCGCAGGTCTCAGCCTGGCTGCGAGACTCGCTCAAGAAACGCCCAAGCTTCGCGTTTCGGTTGTCGAACCGAGGACCATGTACGAAGAGGACCGCACATGGTGTGGCTGGCGCTTGCGGCCGCATCTCTTTGCAGACTGTACTGTGCAGCAATGGTGGCGATGGCGCGTAGTTAACAGAGAGGACATGGTGGAGCGCGGCAGTGATGCATTTCCTTACGAGATGATCCGATCGGACCTCTTCTACGCGAAGGCCACGAGCCTCCTGCGTAAAGCGGAAAGCTGCCAGCTGCTTTGCGGTCTTTCAGCTATCTCGCTCCATGAAACGGAAGAGGCTGTGCGGGTGCAACTCAGCGACGGCACGCGCGTGGAGGCGCCCTGGGTCATTGATACGCGATCCATCGTTCCGAGAATTGAGCCACCGTGGCTATGGCAGAACTTCGTCGGCTTTGTTGTACGGGGCGAATTTACAAATAAAGAAAGCTTTGAAAAAATTCCCACGCTGATGGACTTTCAGCCTTGCGGCGACTCGATCGCCCGATTTATGTACATACTCCCCATCACATCCGGTCTGGCTCTCTGCGAGTGGACGCAGTTTGCCGGCGAGCCAGGCCAACAAGTGGAGATCGAAGCCCGACTGACCGACTGGATCGATCGGCACGCTCGTAGTGGATGGAGCGTAGACCGGCGAGAAGGCGGATCACTTCCCATGGCGTTGGTTTCGTCTGTCAGCTCCGCACGCGTGATTGCCGCCGGCACGCGCGGAGGAAGCATGCGTGCCTCAACCGGATACGCCTTTCACGCGATCCAGCGCTGGGCCGAGGCATGCACCCAGTCTCTCAAGCGCACTGGTATGCCAGTCCCGCCTGAACGAAACCTTCTGCTTGACTTTATGGACAAGGTTTTTTTAGAGGTGCTGCAGCAGCCCGGACGCTCTGCCGCTGAGCTCTTTGCTGAGATGTTTCGAGAGACTCCCCCTGACAGCCTCGTCCGCTTCCTTGCCGGCGTTCCGCATACGAAAGACCTTTGGGCGACCGCGCGCAGCCTACCCTGGACGCCGTTCCTGCGGGCTTTGCCAAGTGCGCTTCGCACACAGAGCGCCCAATGATCGAATGGGCCGAGCGCAACGACGGCCAGATATTCCTGGCACTCACCGCTCTTCTGCTCGCTCTCTCTGGGCTGGGTTGGGAGCCCGGTCAGACCGCGATCCTCCTGGTTCTTGCGTGCGGCGTCGCCGTGCTGGGACTTCCCCATGGCAGTCTTGACCTGCTGGTCGCCCGGCGGCTGATGCGGACGAATGCGCTTACAGCCACGCTGATCTTTGCCTTAATCTACCTCTCCGTTGCCGCCGTCTATGGTCTTGTCTGGTGGTGGTCTGCATCGATCGGACTGACCAGCTTCCTGCTGATCTCCGCGGTCCACTTCGGCTCAGACTGGCAAGACCGAACCTCGTCTATCATGCGTTTCGCGTATGGGCTGTCCGTGGTGACACTGCCCGCACTGCGCCATGGCAGCGAGGTCGCAGCGATCTACGCGATCCTGGGTGCAGGGGCGGCGGTGTCAGCGCAACTGGTCGCCGTGTCTCAGGTTGCGGCGATTCTTGCACTCCTGACTGCGCTTGCGGGATCTGCTTTCGGTTCACGCCGACGGGATCTCGCCGAGTTCGCCGGAATTGCTGCCGCTGCACTCCTCCTCCCACCGCTGATGTACTTCGGCCTGTACTTCTGTTGGCTGCACAGCCCGCGTCACCTCTTGCGAACTGCTCGCGACCTTCACCTCAGGACGCCAACGGCCATCATAAGAAACGTTTCCGTCGCGACACTTGCGCCGCTTGCGGCTGCGTTCCTCATCTTTGAGAGACGGCACTCTGTCCCGGTTACCACGGAGCTGACGCGCCTGACGTTTATCGGGCTGGCTGCGCTGACCGTGCCGCATATGTCACTGCACGCAGTAGAGAAGTCTCTGCGAGGCGATCGCTCGCGGCGGTAGGTATGCCACTGTCGCGGATCATCAGCGTTGCCTCTGCCCTCGCAACCTTAAAGGGGTTTTGCACATGTCCAGATCTGGACGAAGTCTTAGATTAGATATAGTCTAGCTAAGCATGAATGCCGAGGTCGTCAAACAATCGTTCGAAGACAGTGGGCTGCGATGCACGCCGCAACGCTATGCCGTCATGTCATTCCTGATGGAACAGAACAGGCATCCGACCGCGGTCGAAATCTTCGAATTCGTCAATCGCCTCGACCCGCGCTCCTCGAGAGCGACAACCTACAACAATCTTCGGGACTTGGTGCAGGCCGGCCTGGTGCGCGAAGTCGCCGTTGAGGGCCGCGCTGCACGCTTTGATGCCATGGGCCTTCGTCATAACCACTTCATCTGCGATCGCTGCGGCAGCGTAGAAGACGTGGAGTGGTCTGAGGCGCCCAGGCCCGCACAGGCCTCACTTGGCAAGCGGGTCCTCCGTGAATGCGAACTCATCTTCAGGGGCTTTTGCGCGCAGTGCGCTCCAAAGCGTACTGGCTCCTCAAACTCCACCGGCGTGTCACAACGAGTCCACGGTCACGCCAAGACACCACGAAAGCAGCCAGCGACAACGGCTTGAATCCAGAAGCCGAGTGAATTCGACTTCAACCTATCTATCGATCCGCTGATCATCACGTTCAAAGGAGAAGCAATCCATGAATCATGAATTTGACCATGCAGTTGGCGAACCATTCCCCGGCAATCAGACAAATACCGCTGTTGCCGAAGCGAAGTGCCCATACCTCGGCGAGGCCCGCACCACCACCATGTCAGGAGCGCAGAGTAACGCCGACTGGTGGCCCAATCAGCTGAATCTGAAGGTGCTGAACCAGAACTCCCCGCTGAATAATCCCAACAATAAGCCTATAAAGTCATCTTTTAACTATGTTGAGGCCTTCAAGAGCCTCGACCTGCAGGCCGTCGTCAAAGACCTGCACGCCCTCATGACAGACTCTCAGGATTGGTGGCCCGCGGACTACGGTCACTACGGTCCGCTCTTCATCCGCATGGCGTGGCACAGTGCAGGCACCTACCGCATCTCGGACGGACGCGGCGGAGCCGGCACCGGAGCACAGCGCTTCGCTCCCCTCGACAGCTGGCCCGACAACGCGAACCTCGACAAGGCTCGCCGTCTCCTCTGGCCCATTAAGCAGAAGTACGGCCAGAAGATCTCCTGGGCCGACCTGATGATTCTCGCGGGCAACGTGGCGCTTGAGTCGATGGGATTTAAGACCTTTGGTTTCGCAGGTGGACGCGAAGACGTCTGGGAGCCCGAAGAGGACATCTATTGGGGACCAGAGGGCAAGTGGCTGGACGACACGCGCTACACCGGCGATCGCCAGCTCGAAAACCCGCTCGCAGCTGTTCAGATGGGCTTGGTTTACGTCAATCCGGAAGGCCCCAACAGCCGGCCCGATGCCGTCGCCTCGGCACGCGACATTCGCGAGACCTTCGGCCGCATGGCGATGAATGATATGGAGACCGTTGCCCTGGTCGCCGGCGGACACACCTTCGGCAAGGCTCATGGCGCGGCCAACCCGGGCCAGTACCTTGGCTCTGAACCCGAGGGGGCTGACCTCGAGGAGCAGGGCTTTGGCTGGAATAATACCTTCGGAAGCGGCAAGGGCAACCAGGCAATCACCAGCGGTCTCGAAGGCGCATGGACCACAAACCCGACTCGCTGGGACAATGGTTATTGGGAGAACCTTTTTAATTATGAATGGGAGCTGACGAAGAGCCCCGCCGGCGCTCACCAGTGGACGCCAAAGAACGGCGGAGGAGTCGGCACCGTTCCCGATGCGCAAGACCCCGCCAAGAGCCACGCACCGATGATGTTCACCACCGACATCGCGATGATTGCAGACCCGGCCTATCAGAAGATCTCGAAGCACTTCTACGAGAATCCCGCAGAGTTTGCAGATGCCTTCGCCAGAGCCTGGTTCAAGCTGACGCACCGCGATATGGGTCCCGTCGCGCGGTATCACGGCTCATTGGTTCCTAGCGAAACGCTGATCTGGCAGGACCCGATTCCCTCGGTCGATCATGAGCTGGTCGGAGAGGCTGATATCGAGGCTCTCAAGTCCAGGATTCTCGCGGCCGGACTTTCCATCCCTCAGTTGGTCACAACTGCCTGGGCATCAGCCTCCTCGTTCCGCGGCACCGACAAGCGTGGCGGCGCGAATGGCTCGCGCATTCGTCTCGAGCCGCAGAAGTATTGGGAGGTCAATCAGCCCGGCGAGCTCATCAAGGCCCTTGAAACCCTAGAGATCATCCAGAAAGACTTCAACAGCGTGCAGACCGGCGGCAAGAAGATCTCTCTTGCTGACCTGATCGTTCTCGGCGGCTCCGCAGCCATCGAGAAAGCCGCGAAGAAGGCCGGCCACGACATAAAGGTTCCCTTCTCGCCGGGACGTATGGACGCTTCGCAGGATCAGACCGATGTAGAGTCGTTTGAGGTCTTGGAGCCAAAGCTCGACGGCTTTCGCAACTACACACGGCACGGACACGAAGGCGTGGCTGCGGAGATGCTCCTGGATAAGGCAAACCTGCTGGACCTGACCGCTCCTGAGATGACGGTTCTCATCGGCGGCCTGCGCGTGCTGAATACTAACTTCGGGCACACCCAATATGGCGTCTTCACCAAGCAGCCTGAGACGCTGACGAACGACTTCTTCCTTAACCTGCTCGACATGAGCACGAAGTGGAAGAAGTCGGCGACATCCGAAGGCGTGCTGGAAGGCCGTGATCGGGCAACCGGCGAGCTCAAGTGGACAGGTACCGTCGTTGATCTCGTCTTTGGTTCTAACTCACAGCTGCGAGGTCTGGCGGAGTTCTATGCTGGCAGCGACTCGCAGCAGGTCTTCGTGCGTGACTTTGTTGCAGCCTGGGTCAAAGTCATGAACCTCGACCGCTTCGACCTCACATAATGTCATAGACAAAGGTTTTCAAGATGACCCAAAGCAGCCTCGATAAGATCATCTCAGATCCGGTCGAGGCTGCTCTGTTAGCAAGGACTCCTTTCGTAACTGGCGATGTGATCACGCTCTGAGTCCTTCAGTAAAGGCTAACTTTTAGCTAGCCTTCTCCATTCGACAGACCTCTAAGCGGCGTGCTCGAGGGCCGTTCCTAGCTGCTCGATGTGGCTAGCATTGGAAACATCGCCTTTTCCCAGCGCGACCGTCTCTCTGCCGAGCTTTACGACAATTTGCTTGATCTTGCTGCCGTCGAGTTCTTCGGCCCCGAGCAGATTCTTCAGCTTTTCGAGATCGGCAACAATACTCTTCACGCCGGGAGCCTCGTGGTCCTTCAGGTAGGTCAACCAGCCTTCGATGTTTTTGATCCCGGCTTCCGGCTTAAGACCCGCCTTATCGCGCAATGCTTTAATGGTTGTTTCAAATCGTGTAGTTG
>CAXTJC010000023.1:0-13705 GCA_964244225.1 uncultured Acidobacteriaceae bacterium | reverse complement strand
GGTGCATCTGCGCAACAAGGTGGTGCAGCGCGAGACCGCGGGGATGGGGCTGCTGACGCATCCGGAGGCGATCGCGATGCGGGCGGCTGGGGCGATCTTTCGCAGTGAACGGCGATTCCGCGCGGCGCAGCGGCTGGGGCGGATTGCAGGGCGGCCGCTCGAGCGCGCGGATGGCGCGGGTGAACGATGGATTGGCTGGCTGCCGGGGCTGCTGGGAGGGTGGACCAGCGTGCGCGATCTGAAGGCGATGCCGGCCGAGAGCTTTCGCGAATGGTGGGAGCGGCGCGAGGCAAAGGGGAACGGCGATGGCGAATGAGGCGCGCGCGGCTATTCTGGCACGCATTCAATCGGCCGTGGCGACCCACGCAGGCGGCCTGCAGGGTGAGATAGCCCAGCAATGGGCAGCTTTGCCCCGGAGCTACAGCCGCGAGGCGAGCCGCAGCCGCGCGGAGATCCTGGAGCTGTTTGAGGAGCGGCTGCGCGACTACGAGGCGCATGCGGAGCGTGTGTCGCGGGCGGACCTGAGCGGTGCGATCGCGCGGCGATTGCGGGAGCAGGGATCGCCGCGCATGATCGTTCCCGCGGGGATGCCGGCGGATGCGCTGGCCGGCGGAGAGTTCACCATGGATGCCGGATTTGACTATGCGGCGCTCGATGGATTTGGGGGTGTGATGACGCTGGCTACGCTGGGCATCGCGCTCACCGGAACGCTGGTGCTGCAGAACGTGGCGGGGCAGGGGCGGCGCGCGGCGACGCTGATTCCGGACTATCACCTTTGCCTGATCGGGACCGACGCTGTGGTCGAAGGTGTGCCGGAGGCGATGGCTCTGCTCGCCCCGACCGCCTCTCTTGCGACTACGTTTGTTTCGGGGCCGTCGGCGACGGCGGATATTGAGATGACGCGGATTAAAGGCGTCCATGGGCCGCGTGTTCTCGATGTGCTGCTGGTGGAAGGAAGGCTCTAAGACGAGGGCGGTTATTGGGCGGTGGGAGCGCCGGTGCGCGACGCGACGTCGACGCGAATAATGGTGCGCACCTCAACGGGGCGGCCTTTTACCTCAAAGGGCCGGTATTGCCACTGCTGGACGGCTTTGGTGGCGGCGTCGCGCAGCAGCTGAGGGCCGCCGAGGACCTTGAGCGCCTCGACCTGGCCTTCTTTCGAGATCATGGCTTCAAGCGAGACTTTGCCCTGCACGCCAGCGAGGTTCGCGAGCCGGGGGTAGTCAGGCCGGGGAGCGGCGACCAGGTAGCCATCCATGATGCCGCCGGGCACGAAGGTCGGTCCGTTGGTGCGCTCGATGCTCTGGGTCGGTGTGAAGCTGTCTCGCGCTCCAAGCACGCGGCCGGCGGCTCCGGATGCAGATTTGCCGGCGCGGGCGGTGGGCGGCGCGGGACTGGGTTGATCGGATTGGCTCGTGGAGGAAGAGGCTTTTTGAGGATCGTCCGCGCCGGTGTTGGTGGAGACGGTTGTAGTGCTGCCGCTGACCCATTCATTGATGGCCGAGGGAAGGCCGTTCACGTAGAGAAATCCGGCGGCTCCAATGACGGCAGCCGCGGCCAGAGCTGCCAGCCACGGAGATCTCCGGCTCTTTGGCTCTTCTGCCATGGCGGCGAGCGGGAGCGAAGAGCGGGTGTTGAGGAGAGGAGCTGTGGCGGGCTCCACGGTTTGGTTTTGCGCATTGGGCGGCGGGCCAGCTTGCGACAGAGGCCTTGATGACTGGGCTACGGCGCGGGGAGCGGGATCGTAAGCCGCTGGCGCAGGCGCGAGAGCGGTGGAGGGCGCCTCCGGCTGTTCAATCTTTGGCGTGATCTCCGGCGTGACGGGGTGCAGGGCCGGCTTGGGGTCTGGATCGGCACCCGGCTGGTCTGCTCGCTGGAGAAACGGAGTGAAAACACGGGATTCAGAGTTCTGATACTCGGAGGAATGAGACTCGAAGGTATGGGAGCGCGACGGCTCCGCATCGGGGGCCGTGTACAACGGATCGAACTCCGCGGCCGTTCCGGGGATCTCACGGGCGGCGGCAAAGCGATCGCGCCGCGGCTGGTGCATGCGGGGATGCGGGACGGGATCGACGACAGACCCGGGCAGCGTGGCGGGTGAAGCGGACAACGGCGGGCGGGGCGGCTCCGATGTGGGACGTGTCTCAAGAGGAGCCGGAGCCGTGGCCGGGACGGGCGCCGACTCTGCGAAGTGCGATGTAAGCGAGATGCGACGCCGCTCCTTGAGCTGGTCAAGAGCATCAAGTTCATTGTGGGCAATAAGCTCATCCCGACGTCCGCGGCGTTCCTCGAAGCCTTCGCGGCTTTCACTTCCGCGGTGACGGCGTTCCTCCTGGCGCTCGCCAAAATCGTCGTGCCCGGCGTGTCCTTCGTTACGGTCGCGAAGGGGCGAGGGCGCGCCGGAGAGATCGGAGCCGCGATGAACCAGGGGAGCATCCGTGAGCTGTAGATAGGGGGAACGAGGGAGAGTGGGTGGGGACGGCGGGTCCGGCTCAGGCTCTGGCACTGCCTGGACCGGCGCTGCTTCGAGCAGAGGCTCCATGCGGCAGATGCGTTGATCGATCGAGTCCAGATGCAGCCGGAGCTCGAGGTTGCCGCGTTCGAGGCGCGCCAGAGCCTGAGTGATCTCGGCGAGGTTGACGGATCCGTCGGGATCCCGGGTTCTATCTTCATCAAGCACTACGCCGGACGCAGGCTCGGACTCGTCTGCGCCGGCCCGGCCGGTGAGATCCGCTTGCAGAGATTCGGTGTGACCGGCTGCGGCGAGATCGAGGCGGGGATCATGATCGGGGGGATTGTCGATGTCGATCAGCGGCTCGACGGCTGAGCCCGGCCAGCCGCCTAGTGAAGCGAGAAAGCCGCCTGTCAGATCGACCGGCTCGGCAAGGTCGCGGCTGCGCTCCAGTGCGGAAGGACCGCCGACGGCGACCAGCACCATGGAGAGAGCGTCTGGCAGAGCCAGATCGGAATCACGGGTCTGCAGCGATCGAACGAACTCGGTCAGGTCGGAGCGAAGACGGGTGTCTTTTGAGAGTCGAAGCGGGAGAGCGGCGAGACGCTCCGGAGTGCCGGTCGGCAGGGCATGCAGCCGGGCAATGGTCCGCAGATCCTCGATCTCCACGGCGAAGTGATCGATGACCTGCTGAGACTCGGGAGCGAAGATCATGTCAGGGTCCTCCGGCAGCGCGATCGGGTCGTGCTCATTCAGTGTATGACGTGCGTAGCCGGCCGATCGGTTAGCCGTTCGTTTGCCCTGCCAACCCTTGGTAACTAGAATCTGGAGCGTTGCTTGGCATGTCGGCGAGCGGCAGGAATGAGGCAAAGATGCGGGTCGGGATTATGACGCGGGAGTACCCGCCGGCGGTGTATGGCGGCGCCGGTGTGCACGTGGAGTATCTCAGCCGCGAGCTGGCCAAACGCATCGAGGTTGAGGTGCACTGCTGGGGCGATCAGCGGAGCGAGAACGGCAGCCTGCAGGTGCATGGCGAGGAGCCGCCGAAGGAGATTACCGACGGCACGACGGAGAAGTTCAAGACGGCCGTCGACGCGCTGGCGCTCAATCTGCAGCAGATGAAGGAGCTGGGCGGGATCGACGTGGTGCACACGCATACCTGGTATGCGTCCATGGCGGGATTTCTGGCGAAGAAGCTCTACGGCGTGCCGTTCGTGCTGACGACGCATAGCCTGGAGCCGCTGCGCGCGTGGAAGGCCGAGCAGCTGGGTTCCGGGTACGCGATGAGCTCGTGGATGGAGCGGACTGCGATCCTGGACGCTGACGCTGTGATTGCCGTGTCCCAGGGGACGAAGACGGACATCATCAAGGCGTATCCCGATGTCGATGAGGCGAAGATCCATGTGATCTATAACGGCATCGATCTTGAGCAGTATCAGAGAGCCGAGAGCAGGACGGCGCTCGAAACGTACGGTGTCGACGCGAGCCGGGCTTACATTCTTTTTGTCGGCCGCATCACGCGGCAGAAGGGTGTGACGCATCTGGTGGATGCGATTCCGCATCTGCCGAAGGGGACGCAGGTGGTGCTCTGCGCCGGGGCTCCGGACACGCCGGAGATTGCGGCGGAGATGCGGGCCAAGGTGGAGGCTGCGCGCGCGGCAGGCGGGGACATTGTGTGGATCGAGAAGATGGTCAGCAAGGAGGAGGCTATCGAGCTCTACAGTCATTGCCAGGTCTTCTGCTGCCCGTCGGTGTATGAGCCATTCGGGATTATCAATCTGGAGGCGATGGCCTGCCGCGCGCCGGTGGTGGCAAGCGCTACGGGCGGCATTCTGGAGGTGGTGGTGGACGGCGAGACCGGCTACCTGGTTCCATTTGTTCCCGATCCAGTTACAGGTTTTCCGGTCGATGGCGAGGCCTTTGCAAAGGATCTGGCGGCGCGGCTCTCTGAGTTGATGGCCGACCCGGGGCGCTGCAGGCAGTTTGGCGATGCGGGCCGTGCACGGGTGGAGGCGATGTTCAGCTGGGGCGCGATCGCGGACCAGACCGTGGCGCTCTATGAGGAATTGATTCGGGCGAGGAATTAGAGAAGATCTGATCAAGTTGAAGAAGTATTTAGCAGTCCGAACAAAAAGCAGGTTCCTCGCGTTGCTCGGAATGGAAGAAAGAAAAGCAAAGGACTTGAGCAGAGTCTTATTTAGAGCGAAGTGCTTGTAGGGTGTGTCACGGGTGCGAGCGAACTGCGGGTCTCTTCACTGCGCGAGACGATAAGGCTGTCTCACTCCGATCGAGATGACAGTTCTATACAAAAGGACACTGTTCTATTTCGGCGAGGCGGCGCATGCGCCTATGAACAGCAATGGAGGAACAGCCGGCCGGCTGTTCCTCCATTGTTTCGTTTTCCGATGCTGGTTATACCGTAACAGTCGGAGTCTTTGGAGGTGGATTTGTCGCCGCAGTGGCCTGTTCGGTAGACCTGGAGTCAGGTCCGAGCGGCCCTGGACCATCGCGGAAGACACGCATGGAGCGGCCGCCGAGGATGACCTTATCCGAGAAGGGAACCTCTCTGAACGGATCGTCGATGTGCTGCGTGTCGATCAGCTGAATCCACGGCTTGCCATGCGGCGGCTCCGGCAGCGTGAACTCAACGCCCTCGTGGTAGGCGTTGACGAGAAGCAGAAAGCTGTCGTCCGTCACCGGATGGCCCTCTTCGTCAGCGACCTGGAGGGTGGTGCCGTTGAGCAGAACGCCGAGGCTGCGATTCCAGTCGGTGCTCCACTGATCTTCACTCAGTTCGTTGCCGTCCGTGTTGAACCAGACGATATCGCGGATGACGGAGCCTTTGATGGTGCGGTCCTGGAAGAACTTGCGCCGGTGCAGGTTGGGGTGCTGCTTGCGCAGGTTGATCAGCTTCGACGTGAAGTCCAGCAGCCGTGTGCGCGGCTCGTCGAGCTTCCAGTCGTACCAGGTCAGCTCGTCATCCTGGCAGTAGCCGTTGTTATTGCCGCGCTGGGAGCGGGCCACCTCATCGCCGCCGCAGAGCATGGGCACGCCCTGCGAGAGGATCAGCGTAGTGAGGAAGTTGCGCGTCTGCCGCTCGCGCATCTCGTTAATGAGCGGGTCGTCGGTCGGACCTTCCGCACCCATGTTCCAGCTGTCATTGTCGTTGGCGCCGTCGGTGTTGTTGTCGCCGTTGGCCTCGTTGTGTTTCTCGTTGTAGCTCACCATGTCGCAGAGGGTGAAGCCGTCGTGCGCCGTGATGAAGTTGATGGAGGCGTAGGGCTTGCGGCCGTCGGACTGGTAGAGGTCGGACGAGCCGGTCAGGCGATAGGCGAAGTCTGAGAGAGTGCCTTCATCGCCCTTCCAGAAGCGGCGAACGGTATCGCGGTATTTGCCGTTCCACTCCGCCCAGACGACGGGGAAGTTGCCGACCTGGTAGCCGCCTTCGCCGACGTCCCAGGGCTCGGCGATCAGCTTTACGTCGGCGAGCGTGGGATCCTGGTTGATGGTATCGAAGAAGCTTGAGAGCTTCGAGACGTCGTGCAGCTCGCGCGCCAGGGTGGAGGCGAGATCGAAGCGGAAGCCGTCGATGTGCATCTCGGTGACCCAGTAGCGCAGCGAGTCCATGACCATCTTGAGGACCTGCGGATTCATCATGTTTAGGGTGTTGCCGGTGCCGGTGTAGTCCATGTAGTGCCGGCCGTCGCCCTCCATGAGGCGATAGTAGGTGGTGTTATCCACGCCCTTCCAGGAGAGCGACGGTCCCTTCTCGTTGCCCTCGCAGGTGTGGTTGTAGACCACGTCAAGGATGACCTCGATGCCTTCCTTGTGCAGCGCCTTGACCATCTCCTTGAACTCTTTGACCTGGCCGCCGGTGTCGCCGGACGAACTGTAGCGCGCCATGGGAGCGAAGTAGCCGAGGGTGTTGTAGCCCCAGTAGTCGCGCAGGCCGCGATCGACGAGATGGCCTTCGTCGATGAAGTGGTGAACCGGCAGCAGCTCGACGGCGGTGATACCGAGCTTCTTGAGATAGTCGATGCTGGCCGGCGATGCGAGACCGGCGTAGGTGCCGCGAATCTTTTCCGGCACATCCGGATTCTGGATGGAATAGCCGCGAACGTTGACCTCATAGATGATGGAGTCGGCCAGCGGGGTTTCGGGCGAGCAGTCGTTCTCCCAATCGAACTTGTTGTCGATCACGATGGATTTGGGAACACCCGCGGCGGAGTCCTGTTCGTCGCGCTGCAGGTCGTCGCCGCTCTCGAGGTCGTAGGCAAAGATCGGCGCCTTTGGGTCTACGTCGCCCGAGATGGACTTGGCGTAGGGGTCGACCAGGAGCTTCTTGGCATTGAAGCGCAGGCCATGCTCCGGCTCCCACGGGCCGTCTACACGGTACCCGTATCGCTGCCCGGGTTTGATGTTGCGAATCAGGCCGTGCCATACGTACGCCGTGCGTTCGCGCAGCACCACGCAGTCGGTCTGCTTGCCTGATTCATCGAAGAAGCAGACGGAGACGCCGGTGGCGTTCTCGGAAAAAAGAGCAAAGTTGGTTCCCTTTGAGGTTGCCGTGGCTCCGAGTGGGTACGGTTTGCCGGGCAGAAGTGTTCGGTCCATGCGCGAGAGTCTTCCTGTCAAAAAGCTAAGATATTGTGGTGTTCTCCTGCATAGATGCGGACTGGTTGCCGTTCCGCTGCTTTGGCCGCCGATCGGCTATCAATGCCGGGGCAGGTTCGTGATGCGATGAGACCTGTGCATGGAAACAGATTGATAGAGTTTGCTGCCGTGGCGGTCGTGGTCCTCGCCGGCTTTGCGACCTCGATGATCCATCGCTGCGGAACAGACGTGGGTGTTACGCCGGCGTTCGAACGCGGCAGCACGCGCGAACTCGAGTTTTCGCTTCTCAATGGAGGGATGTGGAGGCTTAGCGAGGAACGGGATCACGTGGTCGCCGTGAATCTCTGGGCGACATGGTGCGGTCCGTGCCGCGCGGAGACCCCGATGCTGGTGCGGGCTGCGGCCGATCTTGGGCCTGAGGGGTTTCGTGTGCTGGGCGTCTCGCTGGATACCGTCGCTGATAAGGAGGTGCGGGTACGCAGCTTCCGGACGGCGTACAACGTGACCTACGCGATGGCGTTTCCTGGTGCGCTGTCGCAGATCGATGCGGGTCTGGAGGTGATTCCGACGACCCTTCTGTTTGACCGGAAGGGACGTGCGGCCAAGATCTACGTTGGTGAGATCGAGGAACGAACGCTGCGGGCGGATGTGGCCCAGCTGCTGCGGGAGCCGTAGAGCGGTTGACGGAAGAGCTGCTCAGAAGTGGACGATGAGGTCGGTGGCGACGGTCAGCTGGTTGCGGTCGCGGCCGTTGTCGTAGCTGCGGCGATCCCAGGCGTGGTCGAAGCGAATCTCCGGACGGAGCTGCACGGTGGATCCTATCCAGTGCGTCCAGGAGAGCGTCGCTTCGGAGTAGCGGGTCTGATAGCCCGTTCGCTGGCCTTTCTTGTCGTTTAAGAAATCGTTTCGCAGGCTGAGGAAGTCGTGTGGGGAGAGCTGGTCCTGCAGAAAATTGACGGCCGCGTACTCGGGCGCTGTGCATCGCAGCTGGCCGGGCAGGCAGGCGGCACCCAGGGAGTTCGCCTCCGGCTGAATGGGACCGCCGATCGCGGGCACGCCGCGCATGTACATGTACCAGGCCTCGGTCGCCATGTGAAAGGACTTTGAAAACTTGTGATACCAGGTGCCGTCGTACTGCTGCAGGTTGTTGTATGCGTAGGCGCCGCTGTTGATGCCGTTTGCGCAGAGATACAAGTTATCGTTCACAGACTTTGTGGTGTAGTCCAGACAGAGCGTGCCCGACGGCTTAGCGTCATCGGTCCAGGGCGCGACATCATGGCCGGCGGAGAGGCCAGCCTGCACAAGCCACTGGTCAGAAAGCTTGACGGTTGCGAGAAGGCCCGTATCGGTGAAGGGATCGATGGCGTAGAGCAGCGAGTGCGAGAAGGTGTAGTTGTTGGGCGCAAGCTGGGCCTCAATGCCAGGAATGGAGATATAGCGGCCCAGCCGCAGGTTCATTCCTTGGGCGACGTGCGGCAGATAGAGGTCCACATACTCGAGCGCGGGATCGAAGCCGTACAGGTTCTGGTGATTGATGTATTGGCCGGAGAAGTAGCCCTTACCCGTGGTGAAGCGGTAGTCGGTCCCGAAGAGCGAGGTCAGATGGAAGCCCCAGTCGATGTGGTCGCGTTGGACGGTATCCGGCAGGCGCTCGACATAGACGACGAACTGCGAGAGCTCCAGGCGATTGGAGTAGACATCATTGAGGGTAGGAGAGTTTGAATCGCGCGACGTGCTGCCGTTGACCGAGGGCTCAAGCCAGCCGTAGATCTTGGTCCTGGACTTGGCCCCGTTGATTGCGGTCATGAGCGGGTAGGTATTGGTGTCGGGTTCGCCGAGTACGGGCGATCCGCCGTAGGACCAATCGGAGGCGGGAAAGGGCGGTGAAGTCAGCGGAGACGGGAGGCCACGACGGGGTGGCGTCTCGGCGACCGGTGCGTTGGGGTCCGGATGCCAGTCTGCGCGATAAGCCTGGCCGAGCCGGCCGAAGAAGCTTTGGGCCGCGGCAGGCGCGGAGGCTGCGACCGGCGTTGGTTTGGCGGACTGCGTGTCTTCGAGGCTGCTGGAGTCTTGCGCCTGGGAGAGCGCGGGGCCGACACAACACACGAAGAGATAAACCGCCGTAGAGAGGGCTTTGCTAAACGCCTGGGTAACGGATTGAATGGAAGCGCCTCCGGCAACGGTCAGCGCGTTTCGGCGTTGACCCGATAATTTAGATGCGGTCCGCGAAGTTCGATGCAGTCTGCATTTGGGGTCTGTACCGCGCTGTGGAGGAAGGCTGACGATGGCCTGGGTACCTGCGTTTTGATTGGGCGGCAGGTGGTTGCAGTCTGTTAAGGCGCGAGGGGTGGGCCAGGGTGTAGTCTGCGGGCAGGCAGCCCGATGCAGGCGTTTTTTCGTAGGGATCGGCAGGACGGGCGGCGACGTGTAAGGGCTTCGGCGGAGGATGCGACGGCTGCCGGGGATAAGGAGTCGCGACGGGGCCGGGCTGGATTATGTGTGACGCACGAGGATCGTGTGGGAGCAAGAGCGCGGGCAGCCAGGTAGCGCGCTGGGTGCTGCTGCTGACGGTGCTGCTGGGGCTGCTGGTGGCCGGGGCGCTGAGCCGGAGCGCGTCCGCGCAGGAAAACCCGCTGGGACAGGTAAAGACGGATCCCGCGCCGCCGAAGCCGAAGACGCCCGAAGAGAAGAAGCCGGTGGTGGACGGCTCGGGAACGAATGCGGCGGAGCTGGCGACGAGCCGGAAGAACGCGCGAATCCGGGTCGATGTGAATATCGTTCTGGTGCCGATGACGGTCACGGACCCGATGAATCGGCTGGTGACGGGGCTCGAGCGCGAGAACTTCCAGGTGATCGAGAACAACATGATCCAGGAGGTGAAGAGCTTCTCGGTCGAGGACGCGCCGGTCTCGATCGGGATTGTGTTCGATCTGAGCGGGAGCATGAACTCGAAGTTTGCGCGGGCACGGAAGGCGCTAAGCGAGTTCCTCCGGACCAGCAATCCACAGGATGAGTATTTTGTCGTGGGATTCAACGACCGGCCGGCGGTGATCGTCGATTTTACGAGCGATGTGGAGGATGTCGAGGCACGGATGGTGATGCTGAAGCCGCAGAACCGGACGGCGCTGATCGACGCCATCTACCTGGGCGCGAACAAGCTGCGGCAGGCGAAGTACGACCGCAAGGCGCTGCTGATTATCTCGGACGGCGGCGACAACCGGAGCCGGTATACGGAGAATGAGCTACGGCGTGTGGTGAAAGAGAGCGATATGCAGCTCTACTCGATCGGGATCTTCGACCAGTATGCGCCGACGCAGGAGGAACAGCTGGGGCCATTACTGCTGACCGATATATGCGAGATGACGGGCGGGCGCATGTTCCGGGTGTCGGATGTTGGCGATATGGGGGATATTGCGACGCGGATCTCGGCGGAGCTGCGCAACCAGTACGTGATCGGATACCGGCCGAACAATATCAAGCATGATGGGAACTGGCGTAAATTGAAGGTGCGACTGCTGCCGCCGCCGGGATTACCGCTGCTGGCTGTGCACTTTCGCCAGGGGTACTATGCACCGTCGGATTAGTGTGAGCTGGCTTTGGTTGGCGGTGGTGGCCGGGCTACTGGGTTTTGGTGTGCCGGCGCAGAGCGCGGCGCAGGAACAGGGTGCGCAGCCGCCGTCGCTGACGGTGGATCGCGATCCGGTGGAGTCGCCTGACCCAGATGTGCCGACTCCGGCAGCGAGCGGCCAAGCACAGCCGGCAGGGCAGACGGCGCAGGCGCTGGCGCGGGAGAACGGGCGCTACACGCTGCGGCAGGATGCCTACGAGGTGCGGCTGAACGCGACGGTGATCGACGGCAACGGGCGGTCGATCCTGGATCTGACGAAGGACGCATTCCACGTGTATGAGGATGGCGTGCCGCAGACGATCGGCTCGTTCCGGCACGAGGACCTGCCGGTCTCGCTGGGGATCCTGATCGATAGCTCGGGGTCGATGTATGACAAGAAGCAGGCGGTCGAGCAGGCGTCGCTGAACCTGGTAAAGCTCTCGAACCCGCAGGATGAGGCGTTTCTGGTGGATTTTTCCTGGGAGGCGTTCATCGATCAGGACTTTACCAGCGACATCAACAAGCTGCAGCAGGGATTGGGATACATCAAGGCAAGCGGCGGGACGGCGATGTACGACGCGCTGGTGGCGAGCGCGGACTATCTGGCGAAGAACGCGAAGAAGCCGAAGCAGGTGCTGCTGGTGGTGACGGACGGCGAGGATAATGCGTCGAGCGCGACGCTTGAGCAGGCGATCCGCAAGATTCAGGATCTGGATGGGCCGGTGATCTATTGCATTGGGCTCTTGTTTGGGTCGGATACGGACAAGCGAGAGGCGCGGCATGCGCAGCGGGTGCTGCAGACTTTGAGCGACCAGACGGGCGGACTCTCCTACTTTCCGAAGTCGCTGAAGGAGGTAGACGCGATTACGTCGGAGGTGGCACAGGATATTCGCACGCAGTACTCGATCGCGTACCGGTCGACGAAGTCGCCGACGCTGGGTGGATACCGGCAGATCCATGTGGACGCGAAGGAGAAGGGCTACAACAAGCTGCAGGTACGGACGCGGACGGGGTACTACCCGAAGGTAGCGGGTGAGAGCGAAGGGGCGACGCCGGCGATGGGAGCCGGGAGCGGGCGGAAGTAGACGCCGGACCCTCCCCAGGCATGCCAAGGCTGAGTTCTGCGGGTGCGATCTAAATGTGTGGCCAGGGTCAATGCTTTAGGTGTGTCGCTGGCGCGAGTAAACTGCAGGTCTCTCCACTGCGCGAGACGAGAAAGCCGTCTCGCTCCGGTCGAGATGACACCTTGTTCTGATACAAAGCAGTTGGCGGTCAGAGGTCAGGCGGATACTTACTAGGGATCGTCTGATCTAGCCTTGAAAGTATGACCCGAGTTGACCTCAGCGGCTGAAGCCGCATTGCATAGAAAGCACTTACGGCATGGCTGAAGCCATGCCCTTAACGAAGGGACACTTGATCAGAGTCTCCCTATTGTTCAAATTGTCTCGGTAAGAGTAAGGGATTCGATCTTTGCGTTGAGGTCGGCCTGGGCGGTGGCGCGCTGCTGTTCAAGGGTGGCGAGATCGCGGCGGAGCGCGGCAAGGGTGTCTTCCTGGGTGTTGAGGTCGGCGGTGTAGCGCTTCGCCAGGGAGCGTTCTTCCGCTGAGCCTTTGAGGGCGGCGAGGTTGTCGCGGAGACGTCTCTGGTCATCGACGAGGCTGCGGACGGCGATTTCTTTCTCGTTAATCTGCTGTGTGAGCGTGGCCACAGTGCGCTTGGCGGCGAAGACGGGCTCGAGCTGCTGGAGGAGGGCGGGACTGGCTTTTGCGTTGCGGAGGAAGAGCGCGAGCTGGTCGTCGGTGGAGTCAACGAGGCGGAAGTATTCGTCGAGGGTGTGGCGCTCGCCGATGTGGAGGCGCACGCTTTGCCTGGGCGCAGCGGCGATGCGGAAGCGATAGGCGGACGGTGTGGTTTCAGCGGGTTTGGGATCGTTGCCGGTGCTATCGAGCGTCCAGCCCTGGCGGCGAGGTTGTTCGACGATCACGGTGCGGGGCTCGGGTGCGGCGTTGGTGACGAGGTATTCGACCTCGGCGATCTCGGCGGAGGTGGCTTTGAGGACGCCTTTCGCTATGGAGATTTGGGTGACGCGGCGGGTGTCGTTGCGGTGGTCGACGGAGACGCGGACGGCCTGGTCGGCGGCGTAGGAGAGCAGCCGGCGCTCGCCGGGATGGATGGTGTCGAGCAGGCCCTCGCCGCCGAAGCTGCCGTTCTCGACGATGGTGAACGATCCGCGGTCGAGGGTGAGCTGCGAGGAGTTGGTGATCCAGAGAGCGCGGAGAGGCGTGGGCTCGGCAGGGGACCAGAGGGTGACGCGTTCGGACGCAATGGGAGTCTGGAGGATGGGGACGAGGGCGGAGCCGTTGCGCGGGATGGTGACGGGATCGGTAAGGTTATAGGCGAAGAAGTCGTCGAAGGCGGCGGTGGTGGTGTTGGGATTGGTGGAGTTGGCGGCGGCGACCTCGTAAGGCTGCATGGGGGCTGTAGCGTCTATGGAGACGGTCTGGTTGGCGGAGTTTAGATTTATGGGTTGACCGAAACGCCCGATACCACGGCCATTGATTGGTGCAGGTGCTGCCCCTACTCCGCCTAGAACGCCACCGTGAACGCTACCGACAGAGCCGCCGGACATGCCAGACATGCCGGCAACTCCGGCCACCTGCGGCGGCGGGGCACCGTCTTCCTTGAGCATCACAATATCTTGCGGAATCTTTGTAGGGGCCGCAGCTGCGTCGATGGCGGAGTCGTGGGTCTGCGGGGTGAGCTGGACGTCCTGGGCGATGGGGATTTCGGGGCGGCGGGCGTAGATGGGCTGGGCGAGGGGCTGGAGGAAGCTTTGCGGACTGCCGGCGATGAGGGAGAGATGGACGTTGGTCCAGTCTTCGCCGGTGGTGTTGTCGATAACAGAGAAGCCCTGCAGGGTGGCGGTCTGGCTGGCGGCCGGTGTAGATGCTGAAGTCTGCGGGTTGGACGGATCGGTAAAGAGGATGCGGTAGGTGGACTTCCAGATGGGAACTTCAGAGAGGAAGGAGACG
>CAXTJC010000022.1:0-13728 GCA_964244225.1 uncultured Acidobacteriaceae bacterium | reverse complement strand
CGACATGGGGATTCTGCGCGGACGCAAGCATGCCGCTGCGTACAAGAGACTGGCAGGTATGCCGGATGCCGTGTTCGCCGTCTCGGAGAAGGTGCGCTGCTACTGCATTGAGGTGGATGGGATCGCTCCCGGCCGCGTGACGACGATCCATAATGGGCTGGACGTGTCGCGATGGCCGGAGCGGAGTGCGGACTGGAAGAGCGCTGCGCCGATCATTGCTTCGCTCGGAAATCTTCGCCGGGTCAAGGGACATGATGTGCTGCTGCGGGCGTTTGCCGTTGTGTCCCGGGAGTTTCCGCAGGCCAGGCTGGTTGTGGGCGGGGCAGCTCTCGAGCCGGAGTTTGTGGAGGAGTTGCACGCGTTGACCGGGGCGCTTGGGATTACGGACAGCGTGTCGTTCGCGGGTAGTATTCAGGATCAACAGCGCTTTCTTCAGAGTGCGTCGGTCTTTGTGCTGCCTTCCCGGAGCGAGGGTTTTTCGAACGCGATTATCGAGGCGATGGCTGCGTCGCTTCCCGTGATCGCGACGGACGTAGGCGGCAACGCGGAGGCCGTGGAGGATGGAAAGACCGGATTCATCGTGGCGCCGGAGGATAGCGAGGGCATGGCGGCAGCACTGCTTCGCCTGCTGCGCGATTCGGTAGAAGCAGCGGCGATGGGCGTGGCCGGCCGGAGGCGCGTACTGGAGCAATTCACGACCGAGGCGATGATGGGCCGCGTCGTTGCGACGTTTGATCGGCTCTTGGCGTGAAGTTCTTGAGGGGCACTAAGGATGGTCTGATCAAGTCGAAGAAGTAATTTAGCCTATCCGAACAAAAAGCAGGTTCCTCGCGCTGCTCGGAATGGAAGAAAGAAAGCAAGGGCTTGTTCAGAGTCTCTATGCCGTGTGCGCGCTCACTTCAGGTCTCTCCACTTCGCAAAACGGAGAAGTCGTTTTGCTTCGGTCGAGATGACACCTCTGTACCGATCAGAGTACTTCCGCTTTAGCAGCGATGAATTTTGGGGGACTTGATGCCTTTGGTGGCGTTGCGTGTGTCGATCACAAGCTTTGAACGGGTCACGATGTCCTGATAGTCGTAGTCGGTGTGATCGGTGACGATCAGGACGCAGTCGTACTGCTCGAGATCGGTTAGGGGAGTTGAGGACATATTGAGGTTGTAATGGCGGCCGCGGCCGACCGTGGGGTGGTAGGGATCGTTGTAGAGGACCTCAGCGCCTTCCTCGCGCAGCAGCTCGATGATGGTGAGCGAGGGCGACTCGCGCAGATCGTCGATGTCTCGCTTGTAGGACATGCCGAGCATCAGGATGCGCGAGCCATTGACGGCCTTTTTGTGCTGGTTGAGCGCCTTGCCGACCTGGGCGGTGACGAACTCCGGCATGGCTTCGTTGACCTCGCCGGCAAGTTCGATGAAGCGGGTGTTGAAGTCGTATTCCTTGGCCTTCCAACTGAGATAGAACGGGTCGATCGGAATGCAATGGCCGCCGAGACCCGGGCCGGGGTAGAAGGCGTGGAAGCCGAATGGCTTAGTCGAGGCGGCGTCGATCACCTCCCAGATATCAACGCCCATGCGCATGGAGAGCACCTTGAGTTCGTTGACGAGCGCTATATTGACGCAGCGATAGATGTTCTCCAGCAGTTTGGTCATCTCGGCCACGCGCGTGGTGGAGACGCGGATGGCGCGCGTGAAGATTCCTTCGTAGAGCGTTGCGGCGAGCTCTGTCGCGATCGGCTCATGTCCGCCGACTACCTTCGGAATATCGTGCCGCGCGACGTCGGTGTTGCCGGGATCTTCGCGCTCGGGGGAGAAGGCGACGTAGAATACGCCGCTCTCGTGCTGCTCGCCGGCCGCCTGCGCCTTGAGGCTGAGCTTATTCTCCGCTTCGAGGATCGGGATCAGGATGTCTTCCGTTGTGCCGGGATAGGTCGTGCTTTCGAGCACGACGAGCTGACCGGGCTGGACCCATGGCGCGATGGAGTGGGCGGTATTCTCGATGTAGCTCAGATCGGGTTCGCGATGGCCTGTGAGCGGCGTCGGCACGCAGAGAATGATGGCGTCCTGATCCACCAGATGCGAGAAGTCCGCGGTCGCGCTAAAGCCGTGGGCGCGCGCGCTCTGGATCTCCTCGGCGGGGATACGGAAGATATAGGAGCGGCCGGCCTCAAGGTCAGTGACCTTGCGCTCGTCGATGTCGAATCCAGTTACCTTGAATCCTGCCTCCGCAAGGAGCAGGGAGAGCGGCAGACCGACGTAGCCGAGGCCGATAATGCCGATCCTGGCGGTGCGGGTCTTGAGGCGCTCGAGGCGCTCGGTGGCAAGGCGGGGGAGAGTTTCCGGGCTGGTCATCAACATGTCCGCTATTATTGCACTGGGCCTCGCCTGAAAGACGGGTCGCTGCTGCCACAAAGGTCGCAGAGACGCTCCCTCTGATGAGCGAAAGAGCATTGCCCGTCACGGTGCGGGACAGGCAACTGAGTTCGCGCAAAAACTCTATCGAGGAAGCTTGCCGATAGCGCGAGCGGATACCATCGAGAGAAGAACGGAAGTTGCATTGCGGCAGGCCGGAGATGGCGAGATAACGGAGAGGCGGTTTTGCATGGCGTCGCGCGGCGCCGCTTGGATCGTCCGCAGGCAGAGTCGCAGAAGAAGATAAGGAAGGAGCCGGAGTCGTCCGGCTGGAGGGAATGTGGCACGCTATCTGATCACAGGAATCGCTGGGTTTATTGGATCCTCCATCGCTCATGCACTGGTGGAGCAAGGCCATGAGGTTCGCGGGGTGGATAACCTGTCGACCGGCCGCATGGAGAACCTGGCGGAGATTCGCAGCTCCATCACCTTTCAACTAGCCGATATTCAAGACCTGAATGCAATGCACGCGGCCTGTGAAGGTGTGGATTACGTGATGCACCAGGCGGCGCTTGCGTCGGTTCCTCGCTCGGTCAAGGATCCGATCAGCTCGCACGAGTCCAATATCAATGGAACGCTCAATGTTCTGTTGGCGGCGCGCGATGCGAATGTGAAGCGTGTTGTGTACGCGGCTTCGTCGTCGGCATACGGCGACCAGCCGACGCAGCCCAAGCATGAGGAGATGAGCCCGGCTCCGCTTTCACCCTATGCCGTCCAGAAGCTGACCTGTGAGTACTACATTCAGGCGTTCTGCAAGGTCTACGGCATGGAAGGCGTGTGTCTGCGGTACTTCAATATATTTGGACCGCGCCAGGCGGCGGACTCGCCGTACTCCGGTGTGATCGCCCAGTTTGTGTACAAGATGATGACGGGCGAGACGCCGACGATTAACGGGGACGGCTCTGTGAGCCGGGACTTTACCTTCATTGCCAATGCGGTGAACGCGAATCTTCTAGCCTGTCAGGCGCCTAGCAGTGTGGCAAACGGCCGTGTGTTCAACGTCGGCACGGGCCACAGTCATACACTCAACGACCTGTACACCGACCTGGCGGAGATCCTGGACTTCTGCGCAAAGCCGCTCTATGGAGCGCCGCGGACGGGTGATGTGCAGCACTCGCTGGCAAGCATTGAACGGGCTCGCAAGGAGCTGGGCTACGAGCCGCAGGCGGACTTCCGGGCCGGTCTTGAAAAGACGGTTGCGTGGTATCTGGCGGAGAAAGACAAAGTTGAAGCGGCGGTGGTTAGCCGGTAGCTTTTCGCACTTTCTGGGATGAACTTTGAGCCCCGGTGACTGAGCTGTTATCAGTTATCGGGGCTCGCTGCGTGCCTGGAGCGGAATTTACTGAGCGCCGCGGCGACGAAGGATCGTCTTTACGGTCTCAAACATGATGAGCAGATCGAGGCCGAGTGACATGTGCTTGATGTAGTACAGGTCGTACTCGAGCTTTTCTCGAGCCTCAGCGAGGGTTGCGCCATAGCCGTAGCGTACCTGCGCCCATCCTGTCAGTCCTGGTCGGATCATGTGGCGCAGGTCGAAGTAAGGGATCTGCTCGGAGAGCCAGGGGACGAACTCCGGCCGCTCCGGCCGCGGACCTACGAAACCCATGTCGCCGCGAAGAACGTTCCAGAGCTGTGGGACCTCATCGAGGCGGGTCTTCCGCATGAAGCCGCCAATGCGTGTGACCCGGGGATCGTTCTTGCTGGCCCATTTTGCTCCCGCAGCTTCGGCATCTGTGCGCATCGTGCGAAACTTTACGACTTCAAAGTTCCGGCCGCCCAGACCGACGCGCGTTTGCTTGAAGAAGATGGGGCCCGGTGAGGAGAGCCGCACCGCCAGCATGACAAACGGTAGAAAGGGGGCAAAGAGAAGAAGGCCTAAAGCGGCGGCCAGGGTCGAGACCAGACGACGCATGATCTGCTGCGAGGGCTTGACGCGAAATCCTTCACTGTAGATGAAATTTGAGGGACGAAGGCCGTCGAGGGGCATCTTGCCGGAGAGCCGCTCGAGAAGGTCGCAGGCATCCTCGATTACGACGCCATCGAAGCGCAGCTTGAGCAGCTCGCGGACCGGAAGGGCTCCGCGCCGATCCTGCATCGCGACGATCACACGGTTAATCTTCAGGCCGGAGATGCGTGAATCTTCAATAGCCGCCGCGAAGTGCTCCCGCGTAATCGGTCCCTCTGGCGTGTTGGCCTCCCACCCGACAATATGCATGCCGATATCTTTGCGTGTCGTGAGGATCTCGACGATCGACCGGGCGCGCTCCCCGCCGCCGAGGACGTAGACATGCTCGCGGAAGATGGGTTTGGCGATGATCCACTCATAGGTCAACCGCCAGGCGACGAGAGCCGCCGTAAGAAAGGCAAGGCCAAGCAGAATGACAGAGTGGGCGATGTCGGCTTCCGGAAAGATCCAGGTGACCGCGGAGAGCAGAAACGAGAGGAAGCCAAGCACCAGAAGGAGGCGGAAATAGATCTCCCATCGCTCCGAGATACGCGAAGGCTCATAGAGGTCGAAGTAGTACGAGAAGAGCAGCGTCAGTACGGTCAAGGTGAGGATTTTGAGGGCACCGTACTCATAGTTCAGGGCAATGTAGGTGTCAGGTCCCAGGACGAAGGCGGTTGCCAGCAGAAAGGATCCGCTGACAATGAGGGCCTCTGTGACCAGAAGAACGATGGTCCGGGTGGGATAGTAGACGTTGAACAGCCTGATCATGGTGGTGCTCTATTCGATTTCCTTGGTGCCTGAAGGAGCGGAGTATCCGTAGTATTCGCCGCGATGCAATGGCGCAGGAGCGCCATTGAGAACAAAGCCAAGCAGATGGGCGTTCTTCAACTCAGCCAAGGTCCGCTGCGCATTTTCGTATTCGGTGACTCCGCTACGTGCAACCAGCAAAACTCCATCGCAGAAGCGGGACAGATTGACAGCATCGGAGACGGGGAGCACCGGCGAAGAATCAACGATAATCCAGTCGAACAGAGGACTTACCACGTGGATCAGCTCCTCAAACCGATTGTTGTTCGAGAGATCTGCAGCCTTATCCCCTCCGTTTCCCCCGGAGATGACCGTAAGCGGCGGAAGGCTGACGCCTGTGCCATTGGTCACCCCTTTCGTTACAGTCGGATCGCATCGTTGAATGACCTGAGAGAGAGGTGTGCGGCTTGCAAGGTAGTCCGCCAGGCCCGGGTCCGGATCACAGCCAAGGACCTGATGAACCGTGTAGCGGCGCATGTCTCCATCGATCAGGAGAACGCGGGCGTTCTTGTTGCGAGCAAGAGAGACCGCTAGATTGGTCGAGACGAAGCTCTTGCCTTCCTGGGGCAGGCCGCTGGTGATGAGAATGGTCTTGAGCGGACGTTTGTCGCGAAGCTCGTAGATGCGAGACCGGAGACTTCGGAACTGCTCAACTGCCGGGCCTCGATCCAGCAGAGCCGGCAGGCGATCGAAGGCCGGAGACCAGGCGCGCTGCGGAAGAGCATCGAGGTCAAGCCCGACGACTCGCGTTGGAAGCTCGCCAGGCGCCTGAGACAACGACGACAGAGGCGAGTAGACGTGCTCGAGCGGAGGCACCTGATCAAAGGCGTCAACCTGCGGTTCTGGATCGGCCAGGGCAACGGCGGAGTTGTAGCCGAGAGTCTCTGAAAAAGCAGCGGCCTCCGGTGTGCGGCGATCCAGATCAAGGTCGAGACCTCGGTCTTCTCGCGGGCGAGGGGAGCCATCCAGTGTCCGGTCCCCACTGCGTTCTGCTTCCGCTTTCTGAAGCGCTTCGTAGATTCGGCTCATCGGTCTCGCCTTCCGGTGCTCTCAGATCCGAGCGCCGTGGTGAAGTTTGGGTTCTCCATTGGTGCTGAGCGGGCGTTGAGAGGATTTGCGCCCATAGCGGCGGAGGAGATTAGGAACGGCTGTGTTTCGAGCTCAAGCTCGACGGCAACAGCCTCGATCATCTCCGGGCTGACCTGCTGCGTCTGTTCCACATAGGCCGAGATGAGAGAGTGTTCGCACAGCAGATTGATAATTCGAGGGATGCCGCGGCTATAGCGATGCACCAGATCCACCGCTTCGGGCGTGAAGATGGCATAGGACGCGCCAGCGATTCGGAGACGTTCGGCGATATAGGCTTGGGTCTGCTGCGCGGTGAGGGCCTGGGTTCGGCACCAGAGCGCAACACGCTGCCGGAGCTGACGGACGCTCGGATGACGGAGCTTCTCCTCAAGTTCAGGCTGCCCGGAGAGAACAATCTGCAGCAGCTTTTCGGACGATGTCTCCAGGTTGGTGAGGAGACGAATCTCTTCGAGCAAGTCCCAAGAGAGATTCTGTGCCTCATCGACGACCACGACGCAGGTTTCCTCCATGCGGTAGCGCTCGATCAACCAGCGATTGAGCTGGAGCAGCATGCCTGACTTGGTTCGTGCGGAGGGCACGATGCCGAAGTCGGTGAGAACAAATTCGAGGAAGTCGAGAACCTCTAGGCGCGGATTGAAGACGAAGGCCGTCGAGACTCTCCGGTTGTGAAAGGAGCCTAGAGCGCGGCGCAGAAGTGTTGTCTTGCCAGTTCCGACCTCGCCGGTGAGAACAGTGAAGCCCTTTCGCGCCGAGATGCCGTATTCAAGACAGGCCAGGGCCTCCCGCGTATGCGGCATCATGTATAGAAAGCGCGGGTCAGGGCTTGTTCCGAACGGACTTACCTTGAGTTTGAAGAAGTTGTTATACATGGGCCTCAGCTCCCGGCACGAAGAAGAGGGCTATCAACCTTCGGATCGCCGGAGTTTCGGCGACCGAGGAGCCATCTTTTCGGTTTTGATGACGTTGTTTCCACATCGCCGATCAGCGAAATGGTAGCGAGCGTGGGCAGCTGGGTGAAGGCCCAGATATCCCGCTCTGTGCGCAAGGACGTGTTGCGGTACTCAAGCAGCGCGACGACTCCCAGGCCGAGAGCAAGACCGAAGATAAAACCGCCCGCGGCAAAGACCGGACGTTTCGGCGAGGTGGGAGCATCCGGCAGGTTGGCCGCATCCATGACGCGGAACTGCTCGCCCTGCTGCCGGTGCTCGAGGTCGGACGCCATGCGGCTCTCATTCATCTTCTTGAGAAGATCGTCGTAGAACGCCTGCGCCTGCTGATAGTCGCGGGTCAGGTTCTTGTACTCTTCCTGCACCAGCGGACTCGCAGAGATGCGCTCCTGATAGAGATTGACCTGGCCCTGGGTGCCGGACTGGTCGTGCTTGCGCTGCGCAATCGCCATGTCGAGAGCCCTGATCTGCAGGCGGAGCCGCTGTGTCTCGGGCGAGTCACTATGGGCTACAGCGACTGTAGTGTTGGCAGCAGCCGGAGCGGGGGCCTGAGCCATCTGGTGCTTGAGGTCTCTGATCTTTCTTCGAATGGCAACTACGTCAGGATAATCGTCGGTGTAGCGCGCCGTCAGGTCCGCTTCTTGCGACAAGAGAGACTGCAGTTCGGTCTGCTGGGCCTGCGGGGCGATCCTTTGGGCCTCCGGCGTTGCGGTCTCCCGCTGCTGCTGGGCGAGCATCGCTTCCATCAGAGTCTTATCCTGCTGCATGCGCTCGATCTGCTGGGTCGAGGCGCTCAGCTGGGTGTTCAGGCTGTTCAGCATGTTCATGTTCCCCTCTTCCTGTCCGGGGAGCTTGCCAACATACTGCTGCTGAAACTTGGCGAGCTTCGCATCCTGATCGTCCAGGCTCCGCTTCGCCTGGTCGAGCTGCTGCTTGAGGAAGTCCGTGGTTCCCTGCGTCTGGTCAGCGCGGGCTCGCAGGTTCTCGCTGACGAACATGGAGGTGATCTCTTCACAGACGGCCTGCGCTGTTCGCGCCTCGTTGGCCTTGAAGGAGATAAAGAAACCTGGTAGACCGCGGGCCATCTCTGACTGAATTGGCTTGATGTCGATGTTTTTCTGCATCAGAGCGATGCGATCGTCCATGTTCATGTGATCGCCGGCAAACAGATTAAAGCGGTCAATAATAGGTTGAAGGCGGGACCGGCTGAGAATCTGCTCCTTCATCGAGGCCAGACGGGCGCTGATGTCCTCCGCGATGACGGGCTTGACCAGGGTGTCGGGGACCTTCTGCTGCTCCACCAGGACGAGCGTCTGCGAGGTGTACTGGGGAGAGACAAGATAGCTCGCGGCATATGCCAGGATAGGCAGCAGAAGCGCGGGGATGGCAATGATCCACCAGCGCTTCTTGAGGATAGCGAGATAGTCTTCCGGAGAGAGAGAGCGATGACCAAGCATAGGAATCCTTAGAACTGCCCCAGGTTTGTCGACTTGGGATACCACGAGGCGCCAATCGTGAACGATTGAATGAGGCCGCTGACGGCGCCGGGAATGTTTTGGACGTTTCCGTAGGTCTGATCGAAAGCGGTGTAACTCGCGAAGGCGGAGAAGGAGTCGCTGATCCGCCTCGTCACCTGAGCGCCGGCGAAGGTCGAGTTGAAGTTTCCATAGTTGCCGACTCCTGGCAGAACGATGAGCCTGTTGTTCACATTGTTTCCCAGGCCGCTGGTGCGGGTGTAGCCGACGTTGCCGGATACAGCCCAGTTATGGCCGTATGCTCTTGAAGCCGTGCCGGTGATCGAATCCGAAAAGGCTCCTGGCAAGGCACCCGATCCGCCGTTTGCGCCTCGATTGTAGGAGGCATTGAAGGTGCCGAAGCGCCGGACGTACGTTACTCCAGCACTCGCATAGACGCTGAGCCGGGAGGGAATTCCCAGTTGCGAGGAGGAGTTTACCCACTGCGGCCCGATACTGAGCGAGCCGGAGAGAGCCCGCGAGAACTGGCGCTGCCCTCGTATACTCGCGGCGCGGGTCGTGAAGGAGGCATTACTGCCGCTTTGGGCACCAACCAGGTAATTTCCGAAGGTGAAGACGGAGTAGTTTACGTCGACGCCGACCGATGTTCGCGGGTCGATCTCGTGATTCAATCCCAGATCGCTCGAGATCTGACGTGTATTCAGCGAGGCATTGTCGAAATAGTGCAGGATCCCGTAGCTGACATCCGCCGTGATCGCTGTCCTCGCGGTGATCTTTCTCGATGCATTGCCGGTGGCGGTATTGCTTACGCGATTCGAGTTATAGGTAAGGATGTTCTGCGCCGGGGTGTCGATGCCAGTCACTGGCGAGAAGCCTACGTCTCCCGTGCCGGGAACACCGGAGAGACCGAGCGTCGGCGACTGCGGCAGGTAGCTCACAATGTCCGAGACGCCGAAGGTCCAGTTCTTCAGGATGTAGCCCTGGCTGAGGGCAAGGCTCTGAAAGGTGTTAGTTCCATAGTTTCGTTGATTCGAAAAGAGAACTCCGCCCGTGTAGATGGCGTTGAACGGCGCCTTCAAGCTCTTGGTCGCGTAGATCAGCGAGCCTGAGAGGTTGGTTTGTTCCGTGACACTCTGATTCTGGCCGTAGCCGGTCTGGAACGACTCCGATGATGTCGCACCATAGCGGAACGTTCCATTGACCACGCCGAGATTGAGCCCCGATGTGTTGAGCGGGGCTGACGCGGTGGCGGTCGCCTGGCCGTAGCCGAGAGCGGAAGAAAAGACCGCGAGCGCCACGGCGAAGGTATGCTGTTTCATCGAAGGCCTCATGGGACGACGATCGTGTCACCCGGTTGCAGGGTGATGTCCTGTCGGTTATCGCCCTTCAGGGCCTGCTTGTAGTTGAACGGGATCTTCTGCTGCTTCGCGCCAAGCCCACGCAATATATAGATACGTTTCAGATTTGCGTACGGACTTGGACCACCGGCAGCGGAGATGGCCTGTAGCGGCGTCATTCCGGGGCTCATCGAGACTGGCCCGACGTGCCCGACCTCTCCCACCATGAAGATGCGCTGACTGTTGACCGCGGTCACGGCGACTGTGACGCTCGGATCCTGAATGTACTTCTTGAGTTGCTGCCTGATATCGCCGCTGAGTTGAGTCGGGGTTTTACCGGCTGCTTTCATATCGCCGATCAGCACCAGCGAGATCATACCGTCGGGGCGAACCGGCAGCACACCGGAGAGGGAGGGCTCTCGCCAGACGGTGATCTGCAGATTGTCATCCGCTCCGATGATGTAGCGCGTGTTATCGACAGCGCCGCTCGATGAGCCTGCGGCAGGAGAGGGAGCGACGGGGGGAGCGCCGAGCTGTGTTGCGGGAGGTGCTGCCGGTGCGGGAACGTCGTGAGACTCCGCTCCGGGCTGAGTATTCTGAACGGCGGGCGAAGAGAGTTTTTGTGAGTCAGGCGCCATCGCTGTTTGCGCATGAGCCGGCATCGTAGAAAGGGTCAGCAAAGATACTACAGCGGAGAGGCTGAAGACTCTTTTAAGTGCGGGAATGGCCTTCGGCCGGCCAGTCAAGAAAGCGGCGAAGATCTTCCGGGAAGTACGATGGTGCGCTTTCATGCAGGGTCCTCGTCCTACAGCTGGTGCAATACCGATGCCAAACTCCGGATCCCGCGCTTGACAATGCTTTCGCTCGAAACAGCGTGGCAGCGGGAAGCCTCAATGATGCCCAGTATAGGGCAGGCGCCCCTCCGAGCCACCCGGATCGGTTACAACTTTAGTTTGCAAAGTGCAGGCTTAGTGGGAAATTTGCTTCCACTTTGTCGGAGTATACTTCCCATTCAAGAGGCATACCGGCGAAAATCGGCTGACGTACCGCCATGAATCCTGGCACTGCAATTGCTCTCTGCCAGGTACTAGTTGAAGCCTAAGAGGTTGTGGACCGATGATGCCGGACGTGCAGGTAGCACCATACTCTGGTGCAACAAAGAGTGAAGAAACAGCGGAGCGGGCAGGACCGAATGATTCGCATTCTTCGCAGGATCCTCGCGGGGCAAGTTCCAGCTTTCGGCTTCAGGAGTACGTGCGGCAGAGACAGGTGCTGCTTGGCGGCGCAGGAATCGGTCTTCTGCTGACACTCATGTACTTGAAGATTGCCGGCAAGCTGGTCACGGACTGGTACCAGATCCCGGACTACTCCCATGGATTTCTGGTTCCGTTCTTTGCCCTCTTCCTGCTGTGGGACAAGCGACCCAAGCTGCGGACCATGGAGGTAAAGCCAGAGTGGACGGGTCTCTTTCTTCTTCTCACTGGTGTCGTAACGCTCTTCTTCGGTGTTTACGGCGCGGAACTTTTTCTCTCCCGGATTTCCTTCGTGCTGATCGTGTCTAGCCTCGTCTGGACCTTCTGCGGCCGAGCTATTCTTCGCGAGGTGCTTTTCCCTCTTGGCGTGCTTTTGCTGGCCATACCGTTTCCAGAGATTGTCTTTAATCAGATCACGTTTCCGCTCCAGCTCTTGGCATCGCGGGCGGCAAGTGCGCTCCTTCCCCTGCTTGGTGTTCCTGTCTTTCGGGAAGGCAATGTGATTCAGCTTCCGGTGATGAAGCTGGAGGTGGCAGAGGCCTGCAGCGGCATTCGATCGCTTATGAGCTTGTTCACGCTGGCGGTCTTCTACGGCTACTTTCTTGAGCGGACGACGATTAGGCGGTGGGTGATGGCGCTGGCGAGCATTCCGATCGCGGTCTGCGCCAACGCCCTGCGCATCGTCGGAACCGGACTTTGTGTTCAATACTGGGATCCATCAAAGGCCGAAGGCTTCTTCCATGAATTCTCGGGCTGGGTTATGTTTGTGATCTCTCTGACATGTCTTTACCTCCTGCACCGTATTTTTCGCCTGGTTTGGCCAACGAGAGTCCCCGCATGAACGGTATTCGCTTTTGGGTAGTAGTCGGTGTTCTGGGCCTGGCGACGGGCGTGCTGTATGCACGCCCTGATGTCGATAAGGTTCCGGCGAGTGAGCCGGTGAGCAGCATGCCGGAGCAGATCGGTGGATGGCAGGGCAAGGATCTTCCTATCGACCAGGCGGTTCTCGACATTTTGGGGAAGGGTGATTTCCTGAATCGGGTTTACGTCAGCGGCAACGGGGATGAACGCTCCGATCCGGTCGTCGGTCTCTTCATCGGCTATTTCCCGACACAGCGAACCGGGCAGACGATTCACTCGCCACAGCATTGCCTTCCTGGCGCCGGCTGGACATTTGATTCCTCAAAGTATACCGATCTGAAGGCGGAGAATGGGCAGGACTTTCGCGTCGGCGAATATGTCATCACGAACGGAGAACAGAAGCAGTTCGTTCTGTACTGGTATCAGGCGCACGGGCGCAGCGTTGCGAATGAGTATGCCTCGAAGTTTTACCTGATCGCGGACGCTATGCGAATGAACCGGACGGATGGCGCTCTGGTACGGGTCATCACTCCCATCGGTCCGAGTGAAACGGTCGACTCTGCACGGCAGCGCGCTACAGCTTTCACCAGCTTGATGGCGCCACAGCTTCATCGATTTATTCCCGGTTGAGACGCGCGTTCTGCCCGTCTGCCGGCGGGAATGAGTCGGCTGTTTGAGGCAGAACACAACTATTTTTTAGAGGCATGTGAGGAAAGCACGATGAAGAAGCGGACGATCGGGTTCAGGCAAAAAATAGCCTTTGCAGCACTTGCACTTGTAGTTTTAACGGCTTCGGGTTGCCACCGGGATCCTAACAAGCAGAAGCAAAAGTACCTTGAGAGCGGAAAACGGTACGCGGCGGATGGAAAGTTGAAAGAAGCCGCGATTCAGTTCTCCAATGCGCTGAAGGTCGATCGGAACTTCGCTGAGGCGCACTACCAGCTCGGAAACACGTACCTGAAGATGGGTTCGGTCATGCCTGGGTACTCCGAGCTGATGCGTGCTGTGGCGCTCCAGCCCACGAATCAGAAGGCGCACATCGACCTGGGAAATCTTCTGCTGGCGGGCAAGCAATCCGACCGAGCGGCGGAGCAGGCAAATGCTGTTCTATCGATGAATCCAGGCAGTGCGGATGCGCATGCCCTGCTCTCGAGCGTGGCGGCATCGAAGAACAACCGGGTAGAGGCTATTGCCCAGATTCAGCAGGCGCTCGCGGCTGAGCCGGATCGTGCGCAGTTCCATGCGGCGCTTGGCCTGCTGCAGAGCAGCGATCCGGCGCTCGCGGCGTCGTCCGAAGAGCAGCTGCGAAAGGCCGTGTCGCTCGATGACAAGAATGCCTTGGCCCATCTGGCGCTTGCGGCCGAGCTGGATAAGAAAGGCGATAAGCAGGCGGAGCTGGCGCAGTATAAGGCCGCCGTTGCCGGGGAGCCGAAGAGCCTAATGGCGCGCGCCGCTCTGGCCCAGTTCTATCTGCGCCAGAACGATATGCCGAACGTTGAGGCAACACTGCGGCAGGCGACGGAGGATCTTTCAGACACAGCGTCCGGAGCGGAGATGCTGCAGAACTTCTATCTGCGAACGAATCAGATGGAGAAGGGGACGCAGG
>CAXTJC010000021.1:0-13882 GCA_964244225.1 uncultured Acidobacteriaceae bacterium | reverse complement strand
AAAAGCAGGTTCCTCGCGTTGCTCGGAATGGAAGAAAGAAAAGCAAAGGACTTGACGTAGGGAGCCGGTGCGCTGGGCGATTGCTTACGCGCCGTCAGTGTGAAAGACCTCTTCGAGGGGAGACCACCAGCTGCCTGCGGGACGATCCGGGTAGGGGTTCTGCATGGGCTCCATGATGGTCCACCACTCCTGCGTCTTTGGGTGTTCCGCCATGCGCTGCATATCCGTCTGGAAGTCGGAGCCGATGTACTCGAAGTAGGCGAAGAGCACGTCATCGCGGAGAAAGATGGAGTAGTTGCGGATGTTGCTCGCGGAGATCTGGGCCAGGACCTCCGGCCAGACGGCCCGGTGGAAGCGGCGATAAGCAGGCTCGTGTTCAGGGCGGAGACGAAGAGTCATTCCGAAGCGTTGCATTTGCTGGTCCTCAGAAGAGAGTCGAGACCTGGCGGTCTCCAGAGTGGGATGCTATCGCACTTGGGGCTCTTCTGAGGACTACGCTTAGGATCCTGCTGATTTCGCAGCAAGCTTCGCACTCAGGGATTGTTCGCAGGTTGTGTTGAGGAACTTTGGGCAAGAAAAAGGGCGCCCGTGTGTGAGCGGGCGCCTGGAGGTCGACTACTGGCTCAGAGTAGAGGCTGCGCGAAGGCTGCGCCTCCATCGATCGAACGATTCTCAATCCACTCTTTGGAGGAGAGGCTGCCCTGCTTACGAGTGCAGTCAGTGTGGATCAACAGTTGGGAGGTTGTACGCAAGCTGGAAGCGCCCGATCTGCAGGATAGAGCGATCGCCAGGTGGCCAGATGCGGAAGGACTCGACGCGGATGCCGGTTGGCATAGGCCGGGCCATGGCTGTGCCGCGTTCCGCGCCACTGAGAGCGTCGTAGAAGGTGACACGCAGGCCGTCTTCGCCGCGCCGCCAACCGAAGACGTAGCGGCCGCGTGGCAGAGCTACACCGCTGATGTCCATGGGCTCGCCGACGAGCAGATAGTGCGAGTACTTGCCATCGGCGGAGTAGCCGGCGGTGATCATGACGACGCCGGCGATCATTTGATTTTGCGGGTTGATGATACCGGACGCGGTGCGCATCTCGGTCTCGATGTGCTCCTTTTCGACGGGCGCGCGAACGGGCAATGCCGCTTCCAATTCACGCGCGGTGGCGATGCGCCAGGCGGATTTGGTCTGCGAGTGGATGGACGGCGAGAGGAAAGCAAGGGCGAGAGAAAACAGGATGAAAGAGCGGCGCGTCATGCGGATCCTTGGGGCGGATATGAATTGAGAAAACAAGGACGACAGCAGATCCTCCGCTGCGCGAAGGATGACAACTTGAGAGAAGAATTGGGTTAGGGCAGGTGAACCAGGCCGCGCTGCAGCGCGAGGGTTGCGGCATGCGTGCGGTCGGCGACGCCGAGCTTGCTGAGCAGACTGTTGACGTGCGATTTGACGGTGGTTTCGGAGATATGGAGATCGGTGGCGATCTCTTTGTTGGCGCGGCCGGCGACGATGCGCTCAAGGACGCCAAGCTCGCGCGGTGTGAGCTCCTGCCCGCTTACGCGTTCGGCGAGCTTCTCGGCGATGGCGGCCGGGATGCGCGCCTTGCCGCTGTGCACGACGCGGATGGTGGTGAGGAGTTCCTCAACCGTCATGCCCTTTAGCAGATACGCTTTGGCTCCGGCCTGCAGCGCACGGTAGATATCCTCGTCGCCATCGAAGGTGGTGAGGACGATGAAGCGGGCGGCGGGATCGCCGGCGCGCAGCTGCGTGATGACGTCGGCGCCGCCGAGTTTGGGCAGACGCAGATCCATCAGGGTAATGTCCGGCCGCAGCGCGTGAAAACGCTCGATGGCTTCGAGACCGTCGCCGGCCTCGCCGACGATCTCAACCTCGGGGCTGGCCTGGAGGAGGGCGATGAGGCCCTTGCGGACGACGTGGTGATCTTCGACGATGAGGATGCGGATGGGGTCGGTCATGAGTGCCTTTCTGAGCGGGATTCCGATCTGGGCAGTGGTACGGCGAGGTGGACAGCCGTGCCGGCCTCGGGAGAGCTGGTAACGGAGAGCGTGGCGCGCAGGCCAGCGGCGCGTTCTCGCATACCCTGCAGGCCGAAGTGGTCACCGCTGGCGGAGACCGCGTCGGGATCGAAGCCTGTGCCATTATCCACGACGGCGAGGTGCAGATGGTCGGCCTCGTAGCGCAGATCGATCTCGACCGCGGTGGCGTTGGCGTGACGGTTGATGTTGGCGAGTGCTTCGCCCGCGATGCGCAACACCTCTTTTTCGAGAGAGGCGTCGAGCGGGCGATAGATGCCGCCGATGCGGACGCGCTGACTGGTTCCCGGACGGGCGGACCGCTCTACCGCGCAGGAGATACGGGTGGGCAGACTATCCTGCGCAACACTGGCGCGCAGCTCCCAGATGCTCTGGCGGGCGTCGTTGAGACCCTCCTGGACGAGAGCGCGCGTCTGCCGTAACTGCTCACTGGAGGCGGCGATATCCCTGGCCTGCAGGAGCTGCTCGGCAATTTGTAACTGAATGGAGATGCCGACGAAGTTCTGCGCGAGCGTGTCGTGAATCTCGCGGGCGATGCGACTGCGTTCCGCGAGGACGGCGTTGAACCGCGAGCGCAGCCGGCGCACGCGCAGATAGTAGATGCCATAGGCCAGGGAGATGAGGAGGAGCAGCACCAGCAGATAGAACCAGGCTCGCCGATAGAACGGCGGAAGGATAGTGAAGGCAAGTTGCGCGCCGGTGCGGTTCCAGAAGCCATCGCTGCCGGCTGCCTGAACCTTGAAGGTGTACCGGCCGGGGGGCAGGTTGGTGTAGAAGGCGGTGCGGCGCGAGCCGGCATCCGTCCACTGCTTGTCGAAGCCGTCGAGGAGATAGCGATATCGAATGCGCGAGGGCGCGGCGAAGCTCAGGCCCGCGTAGTCGATGGTCAGGCTGCGATGGCCGAATGGAAGCCGGATGGACTGGCCGGCGAGAGACTCGCTCCGGTTATCGACGAGAAGCCCTTCGATGACGATGGGCGGCGGAGTGGCGGCTGCGTGCATAGCGGTCGGATTGAGCGTAGCGGCGCCCTTGGTGGTTGCGAACCAGACGGTGCCGTCCGCAGCGAGTAAGGCAGCCGGATGCCCATTGGCAGTGGTCTGTTCGGTCGGCATGCCGTCCGCGTAGCCGAAGCGAGCGATTGAGGGTGCGCATGCCGCAACGCCAAGGCAGTGCCTGAGATCGTCCGCGGCTACCCGGAGGATGCCGCTTGGTGTGCCCAGCCAGAGCTGATCTTGCGGATCAACGAGGAGCGAGTTAATGATCTTCGGCAGGCCGGTGCGCGAGAGAAGCTGCACGCCAGAGCTGGACATAACGGCGAGGCCGCCGTTGCGGGTGCCGATCCAGAGTGTGCCGGCTGCATCCTCCGCAAGCGATGTGATGACGGCAGTTTCGGCCGCAGGGGGCAACTTGTAACTGTGCAGGATCGTGCTGCGCGAGTCGCTATCGAGGCGCGAGAGGCCGTCGAGGGTCGCGATCCAGAGAGGATGGCCGGAGCCGGCGATTGCGCTGGAGTGCCGACTGCGAAGCATGGCGCCGATGAGGTCACTCGGCAGGCCACTGACATGCTCGAAGGGTGCACCGCGGACGCCCTGCCAGTGCACAAGGCCGCGGCGAGTGCCGATCCACAGGGCGCCATCGTCGTCGAGCAGCAGAGAGCGAATGACGTCGTCTGGAAGGCCGTCGGCGGAGGAGTAGCGTTCGACGTGGCCGTGATCGATGTGGTCGAGCCCATCGAGAGTGCCGACCCACACATCGTTCTGCCTGCCCGCGGCAAGCGCCAGAACTACCTGGCTGGCGAGGGGTGTCGTTAGCTTCGGGATCTCCGCGCTGGCGGCGGACGATCCGGGGCTTGCGGCAGGTTTGACAATACGTAGACCATCGTCACGGGTGCCGACCCAGACCGTACCGTCGCCGGTCTGTGTGAGCGCGGTGAGCAGGCTGCCGTTCAGTCCAGGAATCTGGCCGATCTTTTGCGCACGCAGAATGTGCAGGCCATCCGCCTCGGTTCCAACCCAGAGATCGCCCTCACGGTCTTCGCTGAGGGAGAGGACGGAACGATCGCCGAGGGCTGCGATCTGGATGGGACGAGCGCCAGGCTTGCCGGCGACGAAGAGGCCGCGCCTGGTGCCTATCCAGAGATCGCCCTGGCTGTCGTAGAGGAAGGTGCTGATCAGCGTCGTAGACCGCGTGCTCTTCGCAAGCGCGGCGCGGCGTTGATCCTGCGTCTGTACGGTGATCTCCGCGGCAGAGCGCAGCCAGATCGATCCGCCGCGGTCAATTTGTAACTCAAGCGGTGCGCTGCCGGGTGCGGGCCCGCCGCGATCGACAAAACGGCCGCCGGTGTACTTCAGGAGACGGCCACCCACGGTGATCCAGGCCGTGCCGTCTGGCGCTTGCGTCAGGGTCTCGATCGCGGCTGTGGGCAATAAAGGCACCGGAGCCACGCGCCCGTCGACGAGGCGTAGGAGACCACCGGCCGTCAGCGCGAGCATGGATCCATCATCCGTCGCTGCGAGAGCGAGCACGGAAGAGGGTCCCGCGCTGCTGCCCGGCGGGATCTGTGTGAAGCGGCCGGCGGCGTAGCGAACCAGGCCATCCGTGGTGCCGATCCAGAGTGTACCCGCCGCGTCCTCCGCCAGGCAGGCGATGTCGTCGCTGGGAAGCCCGGGCTGCTCCTCATGCTGGAAGACGGTAAAGCTGAGGCCATCGAAGCGGGCGAGTCCACCCTCAGTGGCGATCCAGAGATAGCCGTCGCGCGTCTGCAGCACCTGGTGGACGCTGTTCTGCGGGAGACCATCCTCGGTGGTCCATGCCTGATGGCCGAAGTGCCGATCTCCCTGCGCGGAGGCCGTTGTGCACAGGATGAGGAGAGTGACAAATGGAAGGAGATACTCGCGGCCGCGCCCATATGCCCAAAGCCTGTACCAGTTTGCTGGTCGTCTCAGTCGATGCCTCATGCCGTCGTATCTGTGCACAGGCTACGCTCATCGATGCTCGGAGAGGAAGACAGATAGAGAGGCAACGTGTGATCCCGGCGCGCAGTTCTGAATACCAAACGATCAGAAGGTATGGGACAGGCCGACGACAAGCGCGTAGTCGGCAAAGGCTGCGTCCCCGTGCGTGCCATTGGCAAGGTCCGTCACGCTGGCGCGGCGATTGCGTTGGACGGCCCAGGGCGCGGTGACGGCCAGCAGGGTGCGGCGGCGCTGGTACTGCACACCGGGGTCGATGGAGATGATGTAGCCCGGGCGGCGAAAGCCGTCGCTCTTGCCGAAGGCGTCACGCACCGGAATGCCCTCCATGCGGCCGCCGAAGCTGGCTGCAAGCCCGCGCACGCGTGGGACATGCCGCGAGAGGCCGCCGCGAAACAGATACTGGTCCGTCACGGACATTACGTTTTCACCGCGTTGCGTGCGGAAGGTAGGAACGCCGTTCGTGTCGCGAGGGTTGAAGAGCCAGGAGCCCTGAAAATAGCCGGTGGTGTGGAAGTAGGTTTGCTTGTAGGCCTGGGTTCCGAGCGTGAAGCCCCAGCTGCCGTCGCCTGGCTGCAGGGATTGATCGGCAACGACCTTCTGTACTGTGCCATTTGCCAGCCGCGCTGTGCCCATGCCGTCGTTTAGGCCGGTCGGCAGCTTCAGGCCGGCGCTGAATGCGATGTTGCCGCCGTTTTCCGTGGGTGGCCGCAGCACCCAGGCCTGAGCCCCTACGATGATATCGCCCAGACCGGCGACATCAAAAACACCATTAGGCGGATATTTCTGATTGCGCGTGCCCTGCAGAACGGGCACAAAGGCGTTGACGGACCAACGCGGCGTCAGCTGCAGATCGACATTCACGTTGTAGATGTTCTGGTGATTTTTGATCTGCGTGTTGAGCAGGGCGCGCCGCGTGTTCTCAACCTCTCCGCTGAAGTGGCGGAAGGAGCTGAAGGAGCGCCAGTCGACCTCCACTGTGATCGGATGGTTGCGCAGCAGGTCGCCGGCCGAGGTGTGCGCGGTGTAGTTCTCCGTGAGGCAGCCCTGCATGGAGGTATTAGTGTGGGCGGCGAGACATCCCTGAGCAAGGGCGGGCGCGGCGGTCGTGCAGAGAAGAAGAGTCGAAAGTCGGAGCGACGTCGCAGCGAAGAACTTAGGCAGGGTCATGATGGTGGGCCATTAGACGCGCCGGCATCAACTCCGCGCGACCATCCGGAGAGTGATTCCTGCGTCCTTCGTTTGATGGATGCTGGTGCGGGCCGCGGCACGCATACTGGGACGCTGAGCTCTGTCTTCTTTGGAGGGAGCCGAAGGATACGTTCATTTATGCGTTACAAATATGGAGTTGTTCTGCGAATGCTTCTTCTGAGCTGCATTACGCTTCCGCTCGCAGCGCAGGTAAGACAGGCGGAGTTTCGATCGCTTGACGGATCGACGCACTCCCTCGATGAACTGCGGGGGCACGCCGCGGTAGTGAACTTCTGGGCTACGTGGTGCGGTCCATGCAAGGAGGAGATGCCGCGGCTGCAGAAGCTTGCCGATGCGTATGCGGCCCGGGGCGTGCGTTTTGTGGCCATCTCGCTTGATGCACCGGAGATGCAGGAGAAGATTCAGAGCGTGGCAGCCAAGCGCGGCCTTCGTATGCCGGTGTGGACGGGAGCTACGGACCGGACGCTGGCGAGTCTCGACCTTGGTGTACTGGTGCCCGCGACGCTGGTTCTGGATGAGAGTGGTGCAATTATCGGAAGGATCGAGGGAGAGGCGCGCGAGAAGGACGTGGAATCTAGGCTGGACTGGCTGCTGGGTGGAAGGCAGGGCAAGCAGCCGAAGATGGTACAGAAGAACGACTGGTAGGGCCTCTCATAGCCCGTACACCCGTGTCGCCACATCACCAAATACGGCTGCGCGCTCGTCCTCACTGAAGCCGGCGAAGTATGCTTCGAGCGTGCGCCACCAATGGCCGTAGCTGCTTGCGACCAGGCACACCGGCCAGTCCGATCCCGCCATGAGCCGCTCCGGTCCAAAGGCCTCCACGACTGTATCCAGATACGGGCGCAGACTCGCGAGCGTCCACCCCGCCCAATCGGCCTCGGTCACCATGCCCGAGACTTTACAGGTTACGTTCTCGCGCCGCGCCAGCTCTCGCAGCTGTGCCGCCCATGGTTCCAGAACTTCCTTCGCGATGCAAGGCTTGCCGACATGATCCAGTACAAAGCTCTGCCGCGGATGCTGGTCAACAAATGCAATCGTCTCTGTCATCTGCCAGTCCATCGTCCCGCCCAGGATTAGCAGGTCATAGGCCAGCCGGGTCCCGCTCAGCGCCGTCACGCCTCGGTTGAACGCCGCACCCGCCAGGAAGCCCGTTGCCTCCGCCTGCACCACGTGCCGCAGACCTTTCAGTAATGGCTCCTCACGCAGGGTCTCCAGCATCTTCGGGAACTCCGCATCGGCCAGCGGCGCCCAACCTACGACTCCCCGCAGCAGCGGCCGGGTCTCTCCAGGAAGCGTTGTCGCGGCCATCTTCAGCAGCCAGCGCGTCTCGTCCATCGTCTGCCGGGCCTGTACGACGATAGTTCCGGCAACATCGGCCTCCGCCATCGCAGCCTGCAGCTCCGGCAGGAGAAAATCCCGGCGCAGCGCGGAGTACTCGGGCTCGGCCAGCCAGCCATACTCCTCCGCCGTGAAGCGCCAAAGATGGTGATGCGCGTCGATCCGCTCCGCCACATGTATCTCCCCATTGCTCGCGCGGCTAGGCCCGGCGGAGTATGCCGCCAAGTCTATCCCACAGCTGCGATGACTGGCAGCGGACGCAGGCATTCACAAATCATCCGCTTCGTATGCAAACTCTCTCGCCGTATCACCAGTCCAATCCACATCTATGCCTGCTAGGCTTCCTCAACAAGGCATTACAGCCGCTCTCCCTCACGCGTTTCAACCGCTACGAAAGGCTGACCTCCCCATGGCTTCCAAGCGCTCCGCCACACCCGCGACCAAACCCAGTCCCGCCAGCAAGGCACCTACTGCTTCGAAGCCGCTCGTTGCCGAGCCTCGCGTCGTCCTTCCCGGCAGCGATCGCCAGCCGATGCCGCCTGGCGACATGCAGGGCACGGCGGCGCCATCGAAGCGCGGCAGCCGCGGCCCTGTCACCGTCTCGGTGCTCGTCCGCCGCAAGCAGCCCATCAACGCGGGCGATCTCGGACCGATACGGATTTCTCGGGCGCAGTTTCGCGCGCAGTTCAGCGCCGATCCCGTCGCGGTCAAAGCCGTCAAGACATTCGCGAAGCAGTTCGGCCTCACCGTTGAGGCAACGCCCGCACAGCTCGATGCCCGCACCCTCAAGCTCTCGGGCACGCGCGACCAGCTTGAGAAGGCCTTTGGTGTCACCCTCGCCGAGCAATCTCACGGCAATGCGACTTACCGCGTCCGCGAAGGCGCCATCTACATTCCGCAGTCACTCGAAGGCCTGGTCGAGGCTGTGCTCGGCCTGGACAACCGGCCGCAGGCAGCCGCCCACTTCCGCATCGCCCATTCTGTAACTTCAAGCGGCACAAACCCCGCGGCCGCAGCCGGATCGTTCACGCCGCCGCAGATCGCACAGCTCTACCAGTTTCCTGCCAACGCCTCCGCTGCCGGCCAGACGATCGGGCTCATCGAGCTGGGCGGCGGCTACCGCGCAGCCGATCTCACGGCGTATTTCAAATCACTCGGTCTTACAGCTCCTTCGGTCGTCGCCGTGTCGGTCGACGGCGGGAAGAATGCTCCCTCCACCGCCAGCGGCGCCGATGGTGAGGTCATGCTGGACATCGAAGTGGCCGCCGCCGTCGCACCCGGCGCCGGCATCGCCGTCTACTTCGCGCCGAATACCGATCAGGGTTTTATCGATGCCATCACTACCGCTGTCCATGACACGGCCAACAAGCCCAGCGTGATCTCCATCTCCTGGGGCGGCCCGGAGTCCTCCTGGACGCAGCAGGCCACCACCGCGCTCGACAGCGCCTGCCAGGCTGCCGCTCTGCTCGGCATAAGCATCACCGTCGCGGCCGGCGATAACGGCTCGACCGATGGCGTCACCGATGGCGGCAGCCACGTCGATTTCCCGGCCTCAAGCCCGCACGTGCTTGCCTGCGGCGGAACCAAGATCACCGCCTCCGGAGCAACGCTTTCGAACGAGGTCGTCTGGAACGAACTCGCAGCCAATGAAGGGGCCACCGGCGGCGGTGTCTCTACCCTGTTCCCATTGCCAACCTGGCAGGCCAACGCGAACGTTCCCGCGCCCGCGGCCATCGCTGGCAAGCGCAAAAAGAAGCCCACCTCTGGAACCGGTACAGGCGCCGGGAGCGCCGCAAGCTCAGGCCGCGGCGTTCCCGACGTCGCCGGCAACGCCGACCCTGTGACCGGCTACACCATTCGCGTCGACGGTCAGACCATAGCTATCGGTGGCACCAGCGCCGTCGCGCCGCTCTGGGCCGGCCTGATCGCCCTTGCCAACGCGCAGAACAAGACCACCGCCGGCTTCCTCAATCCCACGCTCTACACCATCCCCAGCGCCTTTCGCGACATCACCTCAGGCAATAACGGCGCCTATAAAGCAGGCCCCGGCTGGGACCCCTGCACCGGGCTGGGTTCGCCTATTGGTACTAATGTGATTGCTGCCCTTGCGGGCTCTCCAGCCTCCGGCAGCGGCCGCAAAGGTACCAGGAGCGCTGCTGCGTCAAAGCGCGCTCGCACTGCCTGAGAACAGCTGAGTGCAATAGAAAAGCCAGCCACCAAGGCCGACCTTTCTATTCTTGCTCAACCCAGTAGTTACGCCGCCTGCATACTTGCCTGCAACGCTTCCGGATTGACCTTCTCCTCGCCAATTTTGGTCAGTTTGGCATCGCCGCCCTTGCTGTCTTCCAGGTTTTCCGCCAGGCCCCTGGCCCCGTCCTGTTTGCCGATAAGCTTTGCATAGGTCTCAAGCGATCCATACGATCCGATCCGATAATGCTGCTGCTGGTTGGCCGCCACGATCAGGGCTGCATCCCGCACCGGACCTGCGTCCGAGTTCGAGATCATGTGGTCCACTTCTGTAATCATTGCAAGCGCAATATGGTTCTCTTCCGTCTTTACCGGCTTGCCCAGATTCTTGAATGTCTGCTCAATCTTTTGCGCGTACTCCTTACCCTTTGTCACACTCTTCTCAAAAGCTTGCTTCAGCTCCGGGTTGGTCGATGCCTGCGCCATCTTCTTGGCTGCTTCCGAAACCTTGTTCTCAAAGTCCAGCGTGTAGGTCAATCCTGTAAGCATCAACTCTTCAACTGTCTGCATTTTGTCCGCCATAAAACTCCTGGGTCACATCTTCGGCAGCCCTTTGTCACCGTGCGCAATCAGGCACTGCCGTCCTTTGAGTAAGTGCCCTGTTTGTCCGTCTCTGTTGCTATCCCGGCACAACTGCTCTTTCATAGCCCCAACAATCCACGACAGCTATACACACGTTCCGAAAGCATGAGCCATTCACGCTTCTATAACGTTGCCAGCCCTGCCGACTGATAGATCCGCGAGATGCATTGAATGTCCCGCATACCCTCTTCTCCAGAAGCCTTAACCGCCGTATTCTCGACAATGTTCTGCGCGAGCGCATCCGCCTCTCGCATGAACTGTGTCGGATCCTTCTCCGGGTTCACCTTCTCCATAACGGGCTTGTTCTCCCCCGCAGTCTGCCGGAGTGTAATTCCCTCGTAGGAGTACGCCGGCCCCATCTCCAGCACGCCCTTGCTGCCGGTCACCTTGAAGAAGCCCGGCATGGGTCCGCCATAGGTTGTGCTGCAGGTCGCCAGCACTCCTGAAGGAAATCGCGCCGTCCATGTCACCGTCTCCTCGACCTCCTTGAACCGAGGATCTCTCTCATCGGAGTCAGAGTATGCACGGAACTCTGCCGGCTCCTCCCCCGTAAGATACCGCGTCGCATTGAGGCAGTAGATGCCCACGTCCATCAAGCATCCGCCACCCGCCAGCTTCTTCTCAAGCCTCCAGACGCCGGGCCTGCTGTCAAAGCCATACGCCGCTTCAATCGACCGAAGCTCCCCGATCTCGCCGTTGCGTATCCGCTCAATCGCTTCAAGCGTGAGCGGCTCATATTGCATTCGGTACGCGATCATCAGCTTCACGCTCGCCGCCTTACAGGCACCGATCATCTGCTGGCACTCCGCCACACTCACCGCCATCGGCTTCTCGCAGAGCACATGCTTGCCCGCCTTGGCTGCGCGGATGGTGTACTCCGCATGCATGCTGTTCGGCAGCGCAACGTAAACCGCGTCGATGGCCTTGTTCTCCCGCATGCGATCCATATCCGCGTAGCTGTACACGGAGGCCGGCGGAATCCCCAGCTGCGCCGCCTGCGCGGCCGCCTTCTCCGGATGCCCGCTCACCAGCCCCGTGATCTGTGCGTGCCGGCTCATTCCCACACCGCCGATGAAGTGCTTCGCAATCTCCCCGAGACCGATCACGGCATAGCCGATCTTTTTCTCGGACACCGGGCCAGTGGCCTGCCCGAACACACGCGGTAGCGTCCCCGCCGCCCATCCCATTGCCCCAATCTGCAATCCCCGCCGCGCAAATATCCGCCGTGTCATTCCCATTGCAGTTTCCCTCGTTCTTTCGTAGATGCGCGTCCCATCTGCTGCGCCGTGTCCCGCTCGCTCCGCTGTATCCCGACGCTCCGCTTCAGATATGCTTGCGGATATCCCCGGCCTTGCTTGAAAGACCTTCGCCCGACATGCTCCAGCTCCGCTACGAAAGCCTTATCGCCGTCCTTATTCTCTCGCTTTGCGTGGCCATCATCGCGGATCCCATCCGTGTCGCCAACTTTCTCTACCGTCACGCCATCGCTGAAGAAGGCGATCTTTACTTCACCCTTGCCTATCGTCTGATCGCGATCGTTGGCGGCCTGATCGCGCTGTACATTCTTACCGTTGATCTATGGCAGCTTGGCCACCTGTAGAAAATCTCTCTTCAACAACGGCTTTGCAGCGGCCGGCCGATTCGAAGGTGTCTATACGACCAGGACATCGAGGCCGAGCCGCTCAAAGGACTGCACCGTCTCCGGCTCGACACCGTCATCCGTGATGATCGTATGGACCTCCCTGAGTGAACAGATGCCGGCCGCGCTGTAGGTGCCGAGCTTGCTTGAGTCCGCCACAACAACGACCCGCTTGGCATGGAGCACCATTGCGCGCAGAAGAAAAGCCTCGTCAGGCTCGATCACGGTGACGCCGTGCTCGGCATCGACCCCGCAGACACCGAGGAAGGCGATATCGAAGAAGAGCCGCTCGATCGCCTCATAGGCGGTTTTGCCGACCATGGAGAAGGCGCCCGGCCAGCGCACCGACCCGCCCGTCAGGGTGACCTGCAGCGACGGCAGGCTGGAGAGCTCCATACCGATGTTCACGGCGCTGGTCACGATGTGGATGTTGTTGCGATGGCGCAGGCTGCGGGCGACCTGCGTGGTTGTGGTTCCGGGGGCAAGCACGATGGTCTGGCCTTCCAGCACCAGCTGTGCCGCAGCGATGGCGATGCGGCGCTTCTCGTCGGCAAAGCGCTCTTCACGCAGGGGAAATGCGGCGTCAAAGCGGAAAGGCTCGTAGGTCATCTTGCCGGCAAGCTCTACGGCGCCATGGGTTCGATGCACCAAGCCACGCTGCTCCAGCTTGGTGAGATCGCGCCGAACGCTCGCAGCCGAAGTATCCACCTGCACCGCAAGATCGTCGACGCTGCACTTTCCCCGCTGCAGCAGCAGGTGCAGGATCTGATTGGCACGATCCTGTGTCTTTTGAGCCAACACACCCCTCCTCGCGACGAAATCACCCATCTGCGCAGTGGAAGCCAGTGTATCCTCAGCCGAAAAGAAGTCGCCATTCTGCGCATTTGGATGATGTTCGTGCAAAAGGGTGCAAAAAGATCGTTGACATCGTTCAACAAATGACCCTATGCTCAGTCACCAAGACTGCTCGTTCCCTGTCATCTTTCGCCCGTCCTCGCTGTACGAACCTTCTGAGGAGATGGAGCCGTGGGAAGTGCGGGTCAGTCTCTCAAAAGGATCCTCGCCCATGAACTCGCGTCACAGCCGTCTCACCCTTCTTCTCTGTCCTGCCGTAATCACCCTGAGCGCCTCGCCGATGCTGGCGCAAACCGTGACCGGATCTGTAAGTGGAACCGTTACGGATGCCAGCGGCGCTGTGCTGCCGAACGCCAGCGTCTCCGTACGCAACGTAGAGACAGGCGTGGCTACGACCACGACGGCAAACGGAGACGGAGTGTACAGCGTGCGCTTTCTGCCGATTGGACGCTATGCTGTAACGATTACAGCGTCAGGCTTTACGCAGCAGACAGTCCCGCCTTTCACGCTCGAGATCAACCAGACCGCGAAGATTGATGGCAAGCTCTCGGTCAGCGGCTCAAACACCAAGGTTGAGGTGGATACCGTAGCGCCAATCCTGAATACGAACGACTCGTCTCTGGGTATCTCGCTGTCTACGAATGAGATTGCGAACATCCCGCTGAATGGACGGAACTTTTCCTCGGTGACGATCTTTCAGCCGGGGGCAGTGGTTACCGATCCACAAGGGCTTACCGGCACAAACGCCATTGAGCGTAGTCAGCTCAGCAATGGCGTGGCTTCGATCAACGGCAATCGCAACCAGGCGAATAACTACACCCTGGACGGAGCGGACCAGAACGAGCCTCAGAATAACCTGATTGCTTACAATCCAGCCCCGGATGCGCTCGATGAGGTTCGCGTGATCAGCGCCAATGCGCCTGCCTCCTACGGCAATGCCAATGGCGGAGCGGTCGTTTCCATTCTTAAGAGCGGCACCGATAAGTTTC
>CAXTJC010000020.1:0-14105 GCA_964244225.1 uncultured Acidobacteriaceae bacterium | reverse complement strand
GAGCAGGCCCTCCATAAAGAACTGGACGAGGATGCTGCGGTTGGTGGCGCCGAGCGCCTTGCGGAGGCCGATCTCCTTGGTGCGTTCGGTGACGGTGACGAGCATGATGTTGATGATACCGACGGCGCCGAGCGCGAGGGTGACGACACCCACGCCGCCGAGGAAGACGTCCATGGCGGTGAAGATAGCGCCGACGGTGCGATTGGCCTTGATGGTGTCCCACTCCTGGAAGGCGTCAAGGTCGGTGGGTTTGAAGCCGTGGCGGTCGGCGACGATCTGGTGGACTTCAGCTTTGGCGGTCTCGTTGGTGTTCTCGTTGGTGGGCTGGTAATCGATACCGCTGAGGGAGTCGAGCGGCTGATTGCCGCCGACGAGGGCGAAGCTGTCGATCATGGTGGAGACGGGGATGTAGAGCTTCTGATTCTCGTTGTTGTTATTGCCGCGGCCGCTCTTGGCGGCGACGCCGGCGACCTGGAAGCGGAGGCCGTTGATGGTGATGAACTGGCCAAGCGACGGGTGACCCATAAAGAGGAGATCGTTCGCCTTGGAGCCGAGCATGACGACGTGACGGTGCTGGGTGACGTCATCGCCATCGATGTAGCGGCCCTGCGCGAGCGGGATGGTGCGGATCTTCTGGACGTTGGCCTGGACGCCCCAGACGCCGCCGGCGAAGCTGCTGAACTCGCTGGCCTGTTTGAGATCGCCGCGGATGAGGAAGCCGGTGACGTCGCGAACGTGCGGGGCGCGGGCGAGGATGGCGGCGCAGTCAGCGAGGGTGATTTTATAGGGGCGGCCGCCGTTGTGCTGGCCAGGCAGAGCGGGGATGGTGCCGGCGTCGAGGAAGATGATGTCGGTGCCGAGGGTGGCGAGGGAGCGGCGCTGGCCGGAGCGGAAGCCTTCGCCGAGGCCGATCAGAAGGAGGAGAGATGCGACGCCCCAGGCGATGCCGAACATGGTCAGGAAGGAGCGCAGCTTATTGGCTGTGATGGACTCGAAGACCTGCTTGAGGATCTCTAGTGCGCTGCGCATGGGGGTTGGACTCAGTGGCTCAGGCGTGGGTTACGCAGATGGGGCGGTTTCGGTTCCGTTTTTACTCATGGTTTCTTACCAATCCGCAGCAGAATACGGGGATCGCTACGCTCCGGTCGAGATGACGGCTTTTTTAGATCTACAGACGAGTAGGAGAGCTGGTTTAGCGGCCGGCCAAGAGGGACGGGTGGGGATCGAGTGTGGTGCGGAAGGGGAGACCGATGGCGGTGAGAAAGGCTTGCAGGCTGGCCAGGACGGCGGGGTTGGCGGTGGAGGGGTGGAGGAGCGAGAGTTCTGTCTCGGGCGAGAAGGCAGTGTGGCGGGAGAGGCCGGAGATGCCGAAGCAACGGTCGGCGCGGTAGGTGCAGGAGGCGAGATCGGAGATGCTGAGGACGTCGGTGGGTGTGAGCAGGATGGTTCGGGGCGGGGCCATGCGGTCGATCATGGAGAGGATCTCGAGTTTGGACTCGAGCTCGTCGGGGACGAAGTCAATGGCGAGATCAGCAGAACGGACAGCATCTTCTACGGTAGCGACGAGGTGCAGGGAGTCGCGGCGATCTGTAAGGTGCGCCTGCTCAAGTTCGTCAGTGACGCGGCGAAGATTGGAGGGAAGGACGTCTTCCAGAGTTACGCTGAAGCCTCGTGCGAGAAGGTGGCGGGAGAAGCTGCGTCCGGCGAGCCCGGCGCCGATGACGGCGATGTGTTCCAACCGGACGCTGGCAGTCTCTGAAGCGCTCATTTTCCGGTAGAGACGGCGGCGACGACGGACTCGAAGCTCGGGTCGGAGGCCTTGATGTGTTCGGCGACGCGGGCGCGCTCGTCAGGGGTGAGGGACGGCAGCACGGACAGGATGCGGCGGAGCGTTACGGCAATATCGTCAACGTAGTTCATGGTGCGGATGGCTTCGCCAGACAATGGCATTCGAACTCCTCGGGAAAAGATTGTGATGTTAGTCTATCGCGTTCGCGGCGCTGGTCTGCGCGGGGGTTTGGGACTGCATTTCGATGCGGAAGCCATCGCGGTCAGTCATCTCCATGAGGGCGGCGAGCTTGGTGGCGAAGTCCGGATGGAGGGCATCGGAGTTGTAGCGCCAGGTCCAGTTGCCGAGGCCGGCGGCTGGGGTGTTCATACGCGCCTCGCTGCCGAGATGAAGGATGTCCTGCAGGGGGAAGATGCAGAGGTTTGCGACGGAGCCGGCGGTGGCTTTTATCATGGCCCAGACGATCTCGCCGTCAGCGTGAATCTCCTGCAGGTAGTTCTGGACGTTGACGCGTTCGAGTGCGGTGGCGTCGTTCTGCCACCAGCCGAGTGTGGTGTTGTTGTCGTGGGTGCCGGTGTAGGCGACGGTATTGGGCACGAACATGTGCGGCAGGTACATGTGGCCGCCACGATCGGCGAAGCCAAATTGAAGGATCCGCATGCCGGGCATGCCGAAGTGCTCGCGCAGGCTGTTGACCTCCGGGGTGATGAGGCCGAGATCCTCGGCGATGAATGGGAGCTCGCCGAAGCCGGCGCGCAGGCGCTCGAAGAGCTCGTAGCCGGGGGCCTTAACCCACTGGCCATTCATGGCGGTCTCTTCGTCTGCGGCGATCGACCAGTAGGCCTCGAAGCCGCGGAAGTGGTCGAGGCGGACGCTGTCATAGAGGGTGAGCGCGCGGCGAACGCGGGCGACCCACCAGTCAAAGCCACGCTCCTGCAGGAGGCCCCACTTGTAGAGCGGATTGCCCCAGCGCTGGCCGGTAGCGGAGAAGTAGTCCGGGGGGACGCCGGAGACGCGGAGGGGGCGGCGCTCGTCGTCGAGCTCGAAGATCTCCGGGTGCGTCCAGACATCGGCGCTGTCGTAGTTGACGAAGATGGCGACGTCGCCGAGGGTGCGAATGTCACGCTGCCCACAGTACGAACGCAGGGCGCACCACTGCTGGTCGAAGAAGAACTGCACGGCCTGTTCGACGGCGAGCTCGCGGCCACGGTCGTTGAGGAGCCTGGTCAGGGTATCGTGTTTGCGATGCGCGAACTCAGCCGGCCACTCGTTCCAGCTGGCGTAGCTGAACTCACGGCGAAGGACGGTGAACATGGCGTAGTCAGGCAGCCAGGCGATGTTTTCGTTGCAGAATTTCTGAAAGGCGATGCGCTGCTCGGGGGTGGCGCGATCGAGGAAGTTGGCGGCGGCCTCTTCGACGAGCGGCAGCTTGAGGCGGGTGGCCTCGCCGAAGTCGGCGGGGCCCTCGTGGCCGGGCAGACCCTGAATCCTGTCCCACTCGATCCAGCCGTCCTGCGCGAGACGCTCGAGGCTGATGAGCAGCGGATTGCCGGCAAAGGCGGAGAGCGCCGAGTAGGGCGAGCTGCCGTAGCCGGTAGGGCTGAGCGGCAGGACCTGCCAAAGGCGCTGCTTGGCGGCGTGCAGGAAGTCAACGAAGGCATAGGCCGCGGGGCCGAAGTCTCCGACGCCGCCATAGGAGGGCAGCGAGGTGACGTGCAGCAGGATGCCGGATAGCCTGTCCTGTCGAGCGGGATCAAGACTCATAGAGTTGCGCGGACCTCCTCCGCAGTGACTATGATGCCCGGCGCCCGCCTCCATCGATTCAAGTTAAAGCAGATAACCGAATTGCCGCCAGCAAGGGCGAGGACAAGTGCAACCGCTGATGCCCTGCGGGAGTGACAATAAAGGGATTCCCAGGCGAATGACTACTAAAGCTAAAGATAGACCACCCTTATAACTACTGGCCGAAGGGCGAGGGAGCGCCAGCAGGCGCGTTGGCGCGCTTCGAAAGTCGCACGGCGCCGCCCTTTTGGTACTTATCCGTGACGTTGCCGAGGTACACGCGAAAGATCTCCTCGCGCTGCGCATTCAGCAGCCCGTCGCGAGTCTGATTGAAGTTTTTTGCGATCTCCTGCGCGTCAGGCTCCTGACGATCGGTGACGACGAGAACAGCTCCGATGCGGCCGGTATTGATCGGGCCGGAGATCTGGCCCTTGGGCAACGTGAAGACGACGGAGGCAGCGCCGGCGAGCGAGCCAAGATCGGGCACCTGGCCATCGTGGCCGACGAAGTCGCTGGTCTTTACCTGAAGGTTTTCTTCAGAGGCAGCCTTCTTGAGATCACTGGCCTTTGCGCGATCGTCGAGTTTGGTGAGCGCGGCCTGCATGAGTTGCGGCACCTGCTGCTCGCGATAGTCGTCTGCGATGTGCTGCTTGTAGCTGTCGAAGTCCGGCGCGTGCGCGGGCTTGATGTCCTGCACCTGGAAGACGGCAAAGCCATCGCCTGTAGCGGTGGACTCTGGCGCTGCGCCCTTGGCGGTGGTGAAGGCCTTGGTGAGTAGGCCGGTGCCGTCGGCTACGCCGGCGATGACGCCATCCTTGGCAATAAAGTCGGTGGTCTGGGCGTGCAGGCTCTTGTTGGCGGCGGCTTTCTCGATGCCGTTCTTCGCGGCGTCGGCAACCAGCTGGCTGGCGAAGCTCTGCTCGGCCGTACTGGCGCGCTGCTGTTCAAGGACGGGCAGGATCTCGCTGCGGACCTCAGAGAGCGGCTTTACGTGTGCCGTATTCTTCGCTTCAACCTGCAGGATGTGATAGCCGAACTGGGTCTTGATCACATCGGAGGTCTGACCGGGCGCGAGCGAAAAGGCTGTCTTATCGAACTCGGGTACGGTGCGGCCGCGGTCGAGAAAGCCGAGTTCCCCGCCCTGCGTCTTGCTGCCTGGGTCGTCGGAGTTCTTCGCGGCGAGATCGGCAAAGTTGCCGCCAGCCTTGATTTGCTTGAGCAGATCGTCGGCCTTGGCCCTGCCCGCGGAGTCGGTCTTGGCATCCGCACCGGCAGGGACGGCGATCAGGATATGGCGGACCTTGACCTGCTCCTTGACGGTGTACTGCGCCTGATGGGCGGTGTAGTAGGCCTGGATGTCGGCATCCGGAACCTGCGGCTTGCCGCCCGGTAGATTCGAGGCGTCAAAAGAGACGTACTGGATCTTGCGGGTCTCCGGGATGGCCGTGGCGTAGCGGGTCTTGCTCTGATCAAAGAAGGTGTGCAGCTGCGCGTCGGTTGGGTTGACCTGCTTGCGGACGTCCTCGGGCGAGACGACGACGTAGTCGAACTTAACCTTGACGTTCTGCTTGAGCGAGGCCTCGCGCACAGCGTTATCGGAGACGTTGACGCCGCCAGTCAGCATGGATTGCAGCCGGTTCAACTCCATGTCGCTCTTGACCTGTGACTCAAAGCTGGCGCGCGTGGTGCGAAAGGCGCTCTGCACAAAGTTGATGTAGGCGTCGTCGCCGATGTAGGTGCCGTTCGGAAAGAGGTACTGAGCGAAGGCGCCGGTGCGCAGCTCGCGGCGCAGGTCCTCATCGGAGACCTGCAGGTGCATGCGGTCGGCCTCGTGCTTGAGGATCTCGCGCTGTACGAGGATCTGGCCGGCGCGCTGCTCCATGTAGGGCATGAGCATGTCAGGCAGATTTTGCTGCTGGAGCTGACGCTGCGCGAGCTGCGCGACCTCGGTCTGCTTGATCGTGGACCCGCTCTCCAGGCGGCCAGTCCATCCGGGATCATGCACGGTGGCGAAGACATCGGCGCTGCCAGTGCTGCCCGCGGTATCAAAGATGCCGGGAACCAGAGTGATGACCATAGTGCCAATAGCGGCAATGATGATGAACGCGAAGATAAACTTTACGGCACTGCTGTTCTGCTGCAAAAGACGAATCATAGCTGGAAGGACGACCTTTGCTCTCAGCGCTCGAACCCAACCTATCGGGGCGGAAGCGTGCCCGGAGGTTTGCGAGGCGGGACGGGCGTCCGGACCTATGCAGGGCAAGCTCAGTATAAATCAGGTCGGGATCTCTTCTGAAAAGGCCCTGAGCCCCTCCGCCAAAGAAAAAGGGACTCGACGATGCGAGTCCCTGGTCGCTGCTGAAAACTTATTTCAACGAACTTGTTCACATTTCTAAGTAGAAGTACGAGGAAGGCACGATGGGTTCTTGCAGGCTCTTGCGGATTACTCGATGTCCGACAGGCTGAAATCCAGCGATCTTTCAGGCGTCAAAGAACGCATCGACTTTTGTCTCTCCATAGCCAAGAGCGCTCCTCGTTGTAAAGACTTTCTGGATCCGGAAGTCCCTGTCAGACCAGCAGGCCGCCGCCATCGACGGGAAGGATTTGGCCGGTCACGTAGCTGTTGAGCATGAGGTAGACATAGGCTTGTGCGGCTTCCGCCGGCGTCGCGGCACGGGGAATGGGCAACGGCGCTACGACTGACTGCAGCATTGTCTCCGGCATTCGCTTCAGGTGTTCGGTAAGGACATAGCCCGGATTGACGGCATTGACCCGCACCGGGGCGAGATCCATAGCCAAGCCGGCGGTCAGGTGTTCTACCGCTCCCCCCACCGCGGCCATCACGGGTGTGCCTTTTCTCGGCCTATGCCCGATCATGCCACTGGTCAGCGTGATCGAGCCATCCTGGGCGATGGTGTTGCAGCAGTGCTTTACTGCAGCGAGTGCGCCCCAGAAACGTACAGATAGGAGCTCTTGCGCCTGCGTCAGGTCAAGGTCCTGGATAGAAACGAACATCGGTCCGCCCCAATCGCCTGCCGTGATTGCCAGATGATCCAATGTGCCAACTTGTTTAAAAAAGTCTTTGACGCTGCCTTCGTCGCGTAGATCGACAGCATAGCCCGTCGCACCTTCAAGGCGCTTTGAGGCTGCTTGGACATTCGCCTTATTACTTGATCCAAGGACAAGAGAGGCACCTTGCTCGTGAGCGATTTCGGCGATGGCGAATCCGATGCCCGTCGCACCCCCAATGACCACGACCCGTTTTCCTTTAAGCGATACTGCTGTTCCACTCATGTTGTTTCCCCCTTCGACGGTTAGGCTCGGGCCCCTGCGGTAGAGGACTTGGCTGCTATGGTTGAGGACTTTGGTCCAAATGCAGGGGTCATCTTTGCAAACTGTTTGAGCGCAAACCCTGGAGCGATGCGGCTCAGGATGTTCAACACGTTTGCAAGGCCCGGGCGTATCTCTGGTTTGCCCGCTTCGATTCCCGCGATAGCTTTCTTCGCGAATACCGTCACATCCATGCCTTTGGGGACCTTCATCTCTCGTTCGAATGCTTCATTTCTGAAGAGAGGAGTTTCGACGCCAGGTGGAATCACCTCGACGACCGTCACACCCGTATGTTCCATCTGGACGCGTAAGGATCCGGTGAAGGAGTGAAGAGCGGCCTTGGCCGCGCTGTACACCGGCGATATGGGAAAAGGAATGAGCGCAGCTCCCGACGACACGTTGATAAGAAGGGCACCCTTGCGCGTCTTGAGATGCGGTAGAAACTGCTTCGCCATCCGGATCGGACCACTCAAGCAGACCTCAATCTCGCGCGTGATGTCATCCAATCCCTGGTCTGCGTTGAACTTTTGAATACGCATGATCCCGGCATTGTTGATTAAGGTATCGAGTTCCGGGAATCTTGAAATTACATTCTCGTAGAGCGCAGCGATTGCGGCGGGATCACCAACATCACTCTTGATGGTGTGGACGCCGCGAAGTTCGCGTTTGGCTTCGTTCAGCTTCTCCTGGCTCCTGCCCGTGATGATCACAACGTTCCCACGCACTAGTAGCTGCCTTGCCAGTTCGAGGCCCATTCCGCTGGTGCCCCCGGTTATCAGGATCGTTCTGTTCTGAAGCTTCATGTGTCACTCCTTTCGTGTAATTGCCTACGGGATGGCGGAGAACTCTCAGCTCCGCACGACGACAGATAACTCGAATGCAGAGGCACCCTCATGGCTTGAAGTAACTCCCCTGTTCAAGATCGGCAATGAGGGAGGGCTGTACCGGACTCCAGTTGACGGCTTCCTGTGTCTGCTTGCTTGAGGCGGGACAGTCCAGCCCGGCAAAGCTCGCGAACCAGCCAAAGTGCTCAGCTGCCTCTTCAGGCGACTTAGACACCACCGGAACGTCCAGCCTCTTTCCAATGACCTCGGCGATGTCGCGGAATGCCACCGCTTCTTCGTCGACCGCGTGATAGCGGGCTCCAGGCAAATTCTTCTCAAGCACTAGCCGGTAGAGGTGGGCGGCATCCAGCCGATGCACCGCGTTCCAACGATTGGCTCCATCGCCCACATACGCCGAACTGCCCTTCCCTCGTGCGATTTGAATGAGGGTAGGAACGAATCCGTGATCGCCGCCACCATGGACCGAAGGGGAGAGGCGTATCAGGGATACACGCACTCCCTGTTTGGCTACGGCGTCCGCGGCTTGCTCCGTAATGACGCGGGGGATCACGTCCGGGCTGAAAACGGAAAGATCATTCTCAGTAGCGACGCGGCCCGGCGACACGAACGCCGTTCCAGAGGTAATGAGCAGAGGTTTGTTCGACCCCGCGAGCGCAGCCCCGAGAGCCTCAATGGCAAGACGCTCGACTTCGCAGACTTCTTTGAACCTCGAGAAGTCGTGGATGAAGGCAGTGTGAATGACTGCATCAGCGGCGGCTGCGCCCTCTCGCAGGGTCTCCGGACTTTCCAGCTCTCCCCGATGCACTTCGACACCAGCAGCGGTGAGCGCGGCGGCTGCCGCATCTGAGCGAGCCAATCCGATCACCTGATGGCCCGCATTCCTAAGATCCTGCACGATCGCGGATCCGACGAACCCGGAAGCACCAGTAACGAAAATACGCATAACGATTCTCCCTAAATCAAGCTGAGTTCCTGAGGAGGTACCGCAGTTCGCGACCTCGTGACTTCCACCATATGCGGCTAAAGCGATACAATCTATGCGTTAGAGTCCACATTATCTTTGTGATCGTCCAAGAGGTGCCATGGATCCGCTCTCTGATGTGCTGTCACTGTTGAAACCGCGTAGCTATGGATCGGGAGGCTTTGATGCGGGTGGCGATTGGTCCATTTCGTATCCCGAGCATGAAGGCATGAAGTGTTTTGCCGTCGTCTCTGGAGAGTGCTGGCTAGCGGTCGAGGGTGTTCCCGTTGCGGTACACATACACGCTGGGGACTGTTTCCTGCTGCCGAGCGGTCGACCGTTCCGTGCTGCCAGCAACCTAAACCTGCCAGCAACCGATGCCAGCGCGCTTTACTCGGGGGAACAGTCCAGTGGGGTGGTCTCGTGGAATGGCGGAGGGGACTTCTTTCTGATCGGCGGGCATTTCACAATAGCAAGCAGCCATCTCAGCATCTTGTTGGAGGTGTTGCCGCCCATTGTGCATCTGCAGAAAGAGGGTGACAAAGCTGCCCTACGCTGGTGCCTGGAGCGAATGGCGCAAGAACTGCGAGACCCACAGCCCGGCGGGTACCTCGTCGCACAAGACCTTGCCCACATGATGCTGGTTCAAGCGTTACGGCTTCACCTTGCGCAGGGATCCAGCGATAGTGTTGGATGGCTCTTCGCCTTGGCAGATAAACAGATCAGCGCAGCTATCTCTTGCATGCATGATCGTCCGGCACACAACTGGACGATTCAGAAGCTGGCTGAACGCGCCGGCATGTCTAGATCAGCTTTCGCTATGAAGTTCAGAGAGAAGGTCGGTGCGTCACCCATGGAGTACCTGACACGCTGGCGAATGTTGCTGGCTGGAGCCCGGCTAAGGGACTCCAGCGATCCTGTATCCGTCATTTCACGTTCGCTCGGCTATATCTCTGAAGCCGCTTTCAGCACAGCTTTCAAGAGGGTCATGGGCTGTTCGCCACGGCAATATGGCCGGCATCCTCCTTGCGCTATGCCTTCAGAGGAACAGATGAAAGAGACTTATGCGACCCAATTAGAACTCGTACATGGTTAACGACCGTACGCTGCCCCTGCTTCAGAAAGGGAAACCGGCTAACTTCCTGCGTGTGGCAATGCCCGGAAAAGTTGAGGTCGGCAATGGCTTCCGGAACCCCTCTCACTTGGGCGACGCAGCACGGGTGTGCTATGACACAGGCTTGGACAGATTTCAAAATCGCTTGCGCAAACTCCTAGAGCACTCAAGTGTTCCGGACGAAGCACGTAGTGCCAATTCTCGAGTGTCAGAATTGATTGGTGCGTGGACACTCGCGCGCGACACCACTAATAAAAGAAAATTGAGTCAGATCTTTCGGCATTCACGTGAGGCAATTCTGTCCCATTTCGCCAAATACATCGAGAAATCACCGAAACGAAAGTCAACGTCGCTGTAGATAAGGTAAGGTAACCTTTCCTCGCTCCAAAGAACTTTACTCTAACCTGATAGGAAGCGTGCATGGGGGCGTACTGGCAACCTTACTGGATTCTGCAATGGCGTGTGCGGTCCACACAATTCCACCAGCTCGAGTCGGCTACACGACACTCGAACTGAAGGTCAACTATGTTCGGGCAGTGACAATCGGGACCGGCATATTACGCGGGGAAGGTACAGTACTCTCGAGCAGAGGGACAGAGTATGTGACAAAGGAGAGAAGGATCAAACGGAAGGTATGGCAGTCAGACGCCGGAGTCTATGCCCAGCTGCTGGAGTTTCTCATAAAGTAAACGCCTGTGAATACCAAGCCGCCTTGCTGCTTCTGCTTTATTCCCGCTAGCCATCAAAATTGCGTTCTCGATAAGCCGTTTCTCCCAACTTGCAACAGATTCGTGGAAGGGGAGCTGAAGGAGTTTTTCAAGTCCGATTGAAGGTTTCGAGGTGCTTCCCCCAGCGGCAAGCTCATTTCCAATTAGGTCGATGGTGATGGCGCGGCCGCTGGCCTGAACTGCCGCCCGCTCCATTAAGTGCTCCAGTTCGCGCACGTTGCCGGGAAACGAATGTTGTTGCAGAAGCAGGACGGCCTCTTCGGTCAGGGCTGGAGTGTTCTCCCCGTTGCGAATGGCGTACCGGTTCAGAAAGTATTCGGCCAATGGGAGAATGTCGGATCGGCGTTCGCGCAGGGGTGGAAGCCGGATGGAAAAAGTATTCAACCGATAAAACAGATCGGCTCGGAAGGTTCTATCCTCCACTTTTTCTTCGAGTGGCTGATTGGTGGCTGCTACGATCCTCACGTCTGCCGTAATTGACGCGGTGCCGCCAACCCTCTCAAACGTACGCTCCTGAAGTACGCGTAATAGTTTGGGTTGAAGAGGAAGCGGCAGTTCCCCGATCTCATCCAGGAACACCGTGCCGAGATTCGCAGCCTCGAATTTGCCGATTTTTTGACTGACCGCACTGGTGAACGCTCCTCGCTCGTGCCCAAACAGTTCCGATTCGAGCAAGTCTGCTGGAAGAGCGGCGCAGTTAATTACGACGAACGGCTTCCGGCTGCGGGAGCTGTTCTCGTGAATGGTGCGTGCCACGATCTCCTTGCCGGTTCCCGATTCGCCAAGCAGGAGTACCCCAACGTTGGTACGGGCCACCTTGCCGACCTTCTTGAATATTTCGATCCATGCCGGAGAGCTCCCTACCAAGCGACTTAAGCGCGCGTCTTGGCCAATCTCGTCTTCTGCCGAGGTGGTCTGGAACCGCTGACCCCGAAGGCGCTCAACTTCGCGCTGTAGCTCCATATGCCGAAGTGCACGGGCAACCGTCGCGAGAGCCTCATCCATATCGAGTGGCTTAGTAATGAAGTCATATGCGCCCAATTGCATGGCTTGCATAGCATTCGGTCCGGTTCCATGCGCCGTCATGATGATGACCGGCATAGACGTGAGGCGGCCTTCCGACTGCAAACACTTGAGAAACTGCTCTCCGCCGATTCCTGGCATCTTCCAGTCGCAGAGTGTTACATCCGGGGTGCTGGCTTGGAGCAGAGTGAATGCCTCCTGACCGTTAGCGGCTGCTCGCGTGGTGTAGCCAGCTTCTTGCAGGAGTTCATGCAGTGTCTCTCTCAGGTTTCGGTCGTCGTCAACGATCAGGATTTCAGCCATGATTGCGCTCTGCATCTGCTGCTGTCATATGATCGTCGATGGGTCCCGAACGAGGCATGGGCAGTCGGATTGAAGCAACCGCGCCACCTTCAGGGTGATTGGAAAGCTGCAAGTCACCACCGTGCGCTTGAACGATCTCAAACGAAATCGACAGACCCAATCCTGTACCGGTCTCCTTTGTAGTGAAGAAAGGATCAAGCGCATGCTTAAGAGCGTTGGCATTTAGTCCTGTCCCGTTGTCGCGCACTTCGATCTCTGCGACTCTGTCGTGCTGCCCGGCCGATACCCAAACCTTGCCTCCGGAGTTCTCGCCGGTAGAAGCAGAATGGACAGCATTCTCCACAAGATTGTCGAGGACCTGAAGCATTCGACTTCGATCGCAAATAACGTCAATCGTTCGATCGGGGGTGCAGACGATTTGCACGTCCTTCGCGCTTGCCCGAAGTTTCCAAGCCTCGGTTGCCGCGGAGCACATTTCACTGATCGACACCGGCTGAAGGTGTAGGTGAATCGGACGCGAAAAATAAAGAAGACGGCCGATAATGGAGTCCAGACGGTCGATTTCCTCCAGAATGACATTGCTATTTCTGCCGATTCCTTCTGCTTCGGAACTCCGCTGGGTCATTTGAGTACGAAGCCGAATGGTAGCGAGAGGGTTACGCAGTTCATGCGCGATGCCGGCGGCGAACTGGCCCAGCGCGGAGAGGCGTTCCTTATGCCGCATCTCTGCTTCCAGCGTCCGTTCCTTCTCGATGTTCTGCTGCAGTGAAGTTGCAAGTATGTCAATCCCGCGCAGCACTCGATCGAACTCTTCGAGATGAGGTCCCTCATGCTCTGGTGGACGCTTCACGAAGAGACCGCTTTCCAGAGATCCGAGACGCGCAAGAACAGCGTTCACCCCCCGACTCACTTCCGTGGTAACAAAAAAGGTCAGCAATGCCGTAATGAGCGCGGCAGAGCCAAATCCGAAGCTGCCCCAGAGCAGCTGCCGATTTCTACCCCCAGTAACGCCGGGGATGCGCTGCATCAGCCAGACAGCTCCAGTGATTTCAGGAGGCGCTCCACTGGTCGCCATAGAGCCGGCTGAGACTTCTTTGATCGGCATGGCGACAAACAGAATGGCGTCGTGCGGCCCTTCGAATCGAGAGATTCTTGTGGAGCCCTTCGCTACAGCTTCCCTAACAAGCTGCTCAATCGTGGGCCTCTCCCGTTGCGGCATCTCCTTGTTGGGACCTGGCCCTTCATGCGTTGGAAAAGAATAGCCGGCGAGAGCCTGCGAAGAGGCAGCATAAAAACCGCCTTCAATGCCGGGTTCCTGCCTTAACGTCCGCGCGGTGAGTTGGGCAAGAGGATCAGTTCTTATGGCACGAGGGCGGGGAGCAGGCGGGGGCATTGGAGCCAGGCCGACTAGACCCGCTTGGTCAACAGGCGGCGGGTGAGGTAGATGATCGGATTCTGATCGCGGGATGGTGCCGAGGGCAGGTATCGAGGATGGCCGATCCGCATAGTTGTGCGTGAGATTCGAAGCGATCGTGACGAGATGGCGTTCCGCAAGTGAAAGCTCGGCGGTGTGACTACTACGCAGAAAGGCAAAAAAGCTGACTGCTACACCGGCGAGGAACAAGAACGTGAGAACGGCGAGGAGCAGGATGCGCGAGCGAAGACTTCTCCAAAACAACTTCGGCATGTCTTCCTCCATTAGCAACTCCGGCTCTACAGCGGTGAAGCAACCCGGGTGCCATCTGTGTTCATTCTGAAACTCGCTCAAGTAGCGGGTATTCGATCAGTGCTCACGTCTGGGCCGACCAAAGTGTACGGTTTCCACGCATTCAGTGTCCGCTATGCGGACACCTGGCGCATACCCGTTAGCTCCGAATGAAGCCGTTTTCTTGTAAAACGCCCGGTTCTCATTTGGCTCCCTGATTGCGCTAGCAGGAAGTGAGATAGCTATTCTCTTGTCGCGCAACCAATCGGTTGTGCCCAGTAAAGATCCACGGAAGCCACACATCCAAGAGCACACAGGAGCGAACGAATGCCAGCAAAGAAAGCAGCAAAGAAGGCAGCAGCGAAGGCAGCAGCGAAACACGCCGATCCGAAACAGCACGAAGCAAAGGACCTCCGTCGCGCCTATGAACACCTCGGCCGCGTTGAGATCCTGCAAGGGAATCTGAGCGCGGCATCTTCAAAGGACGTCCACACGCTCGTGACACTCGCAGAAAAGGAACTCGGC
>CAXTJC010000019.1:0-14248 GCA_964244225.1 uncultured Acidobacteriaceae bacterium | reverse complement strand
ACATCTATGTCTTCGATCAGATCCTGCGCGGCAATCTCGTCTCAGGCATGCGCCTGCTTGACGCCGGCTGTGGCTACGGCCGCAATCTTGTCTATCTGCTTCGCGAGGGCTGTGAGGTCTTCGCGCTCGACAGCGATGCCGAAGCCGTCTCTCATGTGCGCGCACTCGCGGCGCAGCTCAGGCCGGATCTTTCCGCCGCCAATTTTGCGCAGGGAACGATCGAAGCGCTGCCTTTTCCCGCTGACTCCTTCGACGCTGTTCTCTGCAACTCCGTTCTTCACTTTGCGCGCGATGAGGCGCATTTTCTGGCGATGCTTGAGGAGCTATGGCGCGTCCTGCGTCCAGGTGGCATGCTGTTTTGCCGGCTCGGCTCCCGCATCGGCATGGACTTTGAGCCTGTGAGCGAGAACATCTTTCGCATCGGCGATGGAAGTGAGTGGTTCCTGGTCGATGAAGCCACTCTCCTCGACATCACCGAGCAGCTCGACGCGACTCTGGTCGACCCGCTCAAGACTACGATCGTCCAGGACTACCGCTGCATGACGACGTGGGTGCTGCGCAAGAGGCCTGCAGACTCGCAGCCGATGGCGTCAGAGATCACGTAGCAGCATCAGGCTTTTCCAGTCCGACCTCGCGCAGGAGAAACGCGTAGTCAAACGCGATCTCCTTCAGGTAGTCATAGCGACCGCTGGCGCCGCCGTGGCCTGCGTCCATGTTGATGTGCAGCAGCAGGGCTGTGTCGTTTGTCTTCAGCCCGCGCAGCTTGGCGACGTACTTGGCCGGCTCCCAATACATCACCTGTGAGTCGTTCAGGCTCGTTTTGACAAGCATGGCAGGATAGGCGCCCTGCTTCAGGTTGTCGTATGGCGAGTAGCTTCGCATGTAGGCAAAGGCGTCGGCCTCGTTTGGATTGCCCCACTCCTCATACTCCGCCACGGTCAGGGGCAGGGAGGCGTCCAGCATGGTGTTCATCACATCGACGAACGGCACATGCGACAGGACCGCCCGGAAGAGGTCCGGCCGAAGGTTGACAACGGCGCCCATCAGCAGGCCGCCGGCGCTCCCGCCTTCGATGGCGACACGCTCTCGATTGCCATAGCCCTGCTCGACCAGGGCCTCGGTGACTGCGACGAAATCGGTAAAGGTGTTGTGCTTCACCATCATCTTGCCGGCGTCGTGCCAGAGATCGCCCATTTCGCCGCCACCGCGAATATGCGCGTACGCCAGCACCAGCCCGCGATCGAGCAGAGACAGCCGCGTTGCGCTGAAGCCGATCGGCAGAGGATAGCCGTACGAGCCGTACCCGTAAACATAGAGCGGATTGGAGCCGTCCTTCGCGAAGTGGTCGCGGCGATAAACGAGCGAGACAGGCACGCGCGTGCCGTCCGCAGTCGTGATCCAGACGCGTTCGGAGCCATAGCGCGCGCGATCGAAGCCGCCGGGTACCTCCTGCTCCTTCAGAAGTGTCGACTCGCCGGTGTCTACATCGTAGCGGTAGACCGAGGCGGGAGAGACAAACGACTGGTAGCTATAACGGAAGGTGGTCGTCTCGAACTCGCGATTGACGTGTCCTGCGGCGGTGTAGGCGGGCTCAGGAAAAGCGATCTCCTTTGCCCCGCCGACGCGCGCACCGTCAAAGAAGGGGAGGACTTCAAGTGTCGTCAGGCCGGCGCGCCGTCTGGAGCAGACACAAAAGCTCTCGAAGAGATCGAAGTCTTCGAGCGGCGCGTCCGGTTGCTCCGGAAGCAGTTCTGCCCAGTGCTCACGGCCCGGTGAGGCGACCGGAGCCGTGACGACGCGGAAGTTCTTGCCCGTATCGTTGACGCGAATATAGAAGAGCTCGCCGCGATGATCGACGGAGTACTCCTGCTCTTCAATGCGCGACGCCAGAAGCAGGAACTCCTGCTCAGGTGTTGAGGCGTCGAGGAATCTGGTTTCGCTGGTGGTGTGACTTCCGGCTTCCAGCAGCAGAAACTTCCCATCTCGGGAGCGGCCGATACCGAGGTTAAAGCGCTCGTCCGGCTCTTCGTGGACCAGCACGTGTGCCTCCGCAGCCTGGCCCAGAGCATGCCGCCAGAGCTTATCCTGCCTCTTAGTCTGCTCATCCTCGGTCGTGTAGAAGAGCGTCTGGCCGTTGGCCGCCCAGGTCATGGAGCCAACGCGCTCCGCCGTGTCCGGTAGGTCCTGGCTCGTGTGCAAATCCCGCAGGCGCAGGGTGTACTGGCGAAAGCCGGTGGTGTCGGTTGAGTATGCGAGCAGCCATCCATCCGGGCTGATTGCCATGCCGCCAAGCGACATGAAGGCGTGGCCCTCAGCAAGCTTGTTGACATCGAGAAGAATAATCTCAGGCTCAGCTTGGTCGTACTCGCCACTCGCGGCTGCTTTCCGCCGGCAGTGAATCGCGTACTGACTGCCCTCGACCGTTCGAGTTGAGTACCACCAGCCGCGATACGGGTACGGCACCGACTCATCGGTCTCCTTAATATGGGACAGCATTTCGCTGTAGAGCTTTGCCTGCAGCTCTTCGGTGCCGGCCATCGCGTGCGTGGTGTAGGCGTTCTCCGCTTCGAGGTAGGCGATAACCTCGGGCGAGCTCTTGTCGCGCATCCAGCCAAAGTCATCAGAGAGCGTCTGGTCGTGCAGCACGGTTGTCTTCGGATCGCGGCGCGCCACCGGTGTGGAGAGAGTCATCGTTTCGGTTCCTTTGCCCTATCGGACAGAATATCGTCTTCTGGAGCACGCAGCGAGAATGCGAGCGGAGTGGGGCTGGCCGTAATTTCAGGACATACAGTCTCGTGCTTTCGGGTCTATGATGCTGACGACATAGGAGGTCGCCAATGACGTCGACCCGTGCTTTTCGTTTGATTCTGCGATCTATCTGCTTTCCTCTCGCCGCGCTTGCTTTAGTTACGGTTCCTGTTGCCGCGCAGAGTGCCGAGGCAGATCCAACAACCTCGCCATTAGCCCCGGGCTCGGCCACTCCACGTGGCGGCCGAGAGACACCACATCACGAGGCGGGAAGTGTCGAGGCCTCCGCGCCGGCGATGCGGGACAAGATGTTTCTTCGCCAGGCGGTTACAGGCGGCATGCTCGAGGTCAAACTCAGCGAACTGGCCCAACACAAAGCGAGCGGCGACGATGTGAAGGAATTTGCCACGCACCTGATCGCGGATCACTCAAGGATGGATGACAGTTTGAGGGCAGCCGGCGAATCGCAGGGCGTCATGCTTCCGACAAAGCTGCCCCCGCAGGAGCTGACGGTCTATGAGCGGCTGAACGGCCTGTCCGGTGAAGAGTTCGACCGGGAGTACATCAAGAAAATCGCGGAGGATCATCATCGTGACCTCCGTGAGTTCCGCTCCGAAGCGGCCAGCACACCGGACGACAGATTGAGGACTACGGTTCAGGACGGAACCAGGATGATTCGTCAGCACATGGTTACTGCCGACCAGATCGCGCGAAGCAAAGGCGTGCAGACGGCGTATCCGGCGAAAGTGGCAGCTTCGACCCCACCGTAGTAAAGGCGGGGGTCAATTTTGCCGGAGGAAGGCTGATAATACTGCGTGAGGCTTCATTTCATGCGGCGCTGGCTTCTTGGTTCCTGGTTTCTCTTTCTCCTTGCCCTTTCTCTGTCCGCGGAGACGGTTGGCGGCTTGCCTGCGCCTCAGGGCTATGTGAACGACTTCGCGGGCGTGCTGTCCGACCCGGTTAAGCAGCAGGTCGAGTCGCTGTGCACGGCGGTCGATCGGCAGGCTCATGCGCAGGTTGCGGTGGTTACGATCAAAACGATCGATGGCGATCAGTCGATCGAGGAGTTTGCCACACAGCTGGAAGACAAGTGGAAGGTTGGGACAAAGGGTACCGATCGCGGCGTTCTGATGCTTTTTGTAATGAGCCCGCGAAAGGGCCGGATTGAGGTTGGATACGGCCTCGAGGGCATTCTGAATGACGCCAAGGTCGGGGATATTGGCCGATCCATGGTCGCCGATGCGCAAGCGAACGACTACGATGCCGCCATCCCGCTCGGTGTACAACAGATCGCAAACGTTATCGCCGGCGATGCTGGCGTCACACTCACGGCGGGATCGCGCGCGTACCCGCGACAGACGGCGCGGCAACCCTCGCTAGGGATAGGCCAGATCCTGCTGTTCGTTATTCTCGGCATCTTTATCCTGTCCGCTATGGGGCGCGGAGGACGAGGAGGCCGAGGCGGTGGGGGAGGTCTGGGATGGTTCATCCTCGGAAACATCCTGGGTGGCCTGGGTGGCGGCGGACGAGGCGGATTCGGCGGCGGAACCGGTGGAGGCAGTGACAACGACGGTGGTGGATTTGGCGGCTTTGGGGGCGGTTCCTCAGGAGGCGGAGGCGCGTCTGGAGACTTCTAGGATGTTGTGCCCGTCAACGGGCCAGCGGGGGAGTGTTAGAGTACAGCCGGAACATCCGGGCAGCAGCGATCGTAGGAATCAGAGCATTTCTCCTGATACCGCGCCGCAGTCGAAGACAGAGAAGGTCATTTTGCTTAAAAGAAAACGGCACATACTGGAGCGGACTGCTGTACACCTTCAGGAGAGATGCTACAGAACGGCCCCTAGGCGGGCAGAGGAAAACACATGAAGGGTACTTGGGTTGCAATTGGAGCGGTCGTGATCATCATCCTGCTGTGCCTGCTCGGCTTTGGCAGCTACGTGAGCACGAAGAATCAGCTAGTGAAGATGAACGAAGATGTAGACCAGTCCTACTCGCAGGTGAACGTGGTTCAGCAGCGCAGACTCGATCTGATCCCGAACCTAGTCGCAACGGTGAAGGGCTACGTCGCTGAAGAGACAACGGTGCTCACCAACATAGCTAATGCACGTGCGGGCGTTCTCGGAGCGCCGGACAGGGCGTCGGCGATCAACGCGAACTCCAAGCTGGACGTCGCGCTCGGGCCGTTCTTCCGTCTGCAGGAGCAGTACCCAAACCTCAAAGGGAATGAGCAGTTTATGCGGCTCTCAGATGAACTGGCCGGTACGGAGAACCGGATCGCGGTGGAACGAAGCCGTTACAACCGGACGTTGCGCGATTACGACGTGTATGTCCAGCAGTTTCCGAACAGCGTCTGGGCCGGGATGGCCGGATTCAAGTATCGGGATGAATACTTCAAGGGAAATCCCGAGAACTCGAACGCGCCAAAGGTTGACTTCAGCAAGTAGCCTCGTGAGCTCGCATAAAACAACGAGGCCTTCCAGTATGGGAGGCCTCGTTGCTCGTAGCAGACTGGATTATTTGGTGAAAGAGGAGATGGCTGTCGCTTCGTCGTCCTTGATGTCGAAGACGGTATAAAGCTTGGTGATCTGCAGGAGGTCGTGGACCTTCTTGGTCAGGTTGAGCAGCTTCAACTCGCCGCCGGCGTTCTTGACTGTAGTGAAGGCGCTTACGAGCTCGCCAATTCCGGAGCTATCGATGTAGTTGATGTCGCCGAGGTTCAGCAGAATCTGCTTGGATCCCTTAGCCAGCACATCCCGTACGGCGTCGCGGATCGTCACGCTGCCTTCGCCGAGGGTGATGCGTCCGCTAAGGTCCAGAATGGTGATGCAATCTACCTGGCGAGTGGATACCTTCATGCTCATGGAAAAGCTCTCCTTATACCCGACTTACGCGGGCGTTCTATGTTTGATCAACGTGAGTTCTGTGCCCGGGTGGGTTTGGCGAAAGTTTACCTCATCCATAAATGCGCGGATGAGGAAGATGCCGCGGCCTGATCCGCGGAGAATATTTTCAGGAGCAAGAGGATCCGGGATAGTGTCTGGATCGAGGCCAGCACCCTGGTCAACTACTTTGACCAGAAGATCTTCGGTCGTCGTCTCAAACGAGACGGTCACATGCTTGTTGGTATCGTATGCGTTGCCGTGCAGAACGGCATTGACAACGGCTTCACGGACGGCCATAGCGATGTTGCCTCGGGTGTCTTCGTCAAAGCCAACGCGCTCAGCGTACTCCTCCGCTGCCCGTTCTGCTTGATCCACACTGGCGAGCGAGGAAGACAGGGTCATGCTTATACGGCTTGTGGTTGAGTCTGCCAAAAGCACAACCTCGATCGGAAGTTCAGAACGAAAGCAGGCACAATAAAGGAACTGTCCTCGCAGTGTGCGGCTCTGACCAGGGATTGTCAAGAGACGCCGGACCCGTGCGCTGCTCGACTTCGAAGCCGCCGCGGTTTGCCGTATATCGTTGAAGAGGAATGTGCCGGTCGAGTTTGCACGTAGGTGGAGGCCGGTCTTCCAGACTGGTTAGTCCTTCGGCGACGGGTGCAAAGATCCATGGTTCGAGGTTCGATGAAGATTCTGTATGCGGGCAGTCTGACGCCCAATGATTCCGCTCTGTATAGACTGTGGGCGCTCGAACGCCTAGGTCACACAGTGATCCGCATCGACATCAACTCCTACGAGCTGGCGAATCCGCTTCTGCGAAAGGTGACTTTTCGCGCGGTGGCCGGTCCTCATATCCAGCGGTTGAATCGCGATCTGCTGGCTGCGGCTGCCGAGCAGATGGTTGACGTTCTATGGGCCGACAAGGTTCTGGGACTGCAGCCTGCGACGTTACGCGCGCTGCGGCGGAAGGGAGTTGTGACGGCCAGCTATATGATCGACAACGCCTTTGGCCCCCGGCGCGATCCGGGCTGGCGACTCTACAGGAAAGACATTCGCGAGTTCGATCTACACATCACGCAGCGAGACGTCAGCGTGCGGGATTATGAGCAGCGCGGAGCGCAGCGGGTGCTCAAGATTCAAACAGCGTATGAGCCGACACTCCACTTCCCGCCGCCAGCGGGTTGGTCGGATCTGGACCGAACGCGGGAGGTCTCGTTCATCGGCAGTCCGTACGATAACCGGGCCGACTTTCTTGTGCGACTCTCAACGGAGTTTCAGATGCCGGTGACAGTCTCGGGGTCAAAAGCATGGCGAGCCGTGCTGTCACCGGAGCTGCTGGTTAAGCTGTTCTCCGGCGAGGACGGGCTTTACCACGACGCATATCGAAAGGCAATCTGGGCCTCGAAGATCAATTTCAGTTTTCTGACGCATTCCAATCAGGACGAGTTCGCGCATAAGAGCTTTGAGATTGCGGCCTGCGGGGGATTTCTGCTGGCGGAGCGATCGGAGGGGCACAGTGCGCGGTTTCGCGAAGGGGAAGAGGCAGTCTTCTTTACGGGGATCGAGGAGTGTGCCGCGATGATTCGGAGATACCTGCCGGATGAGGCTGCGCGGAGCCGGATTGCAGCCGCAGGGCAGGCACGAGCCCGAGAGAGCGGGTACGGCAATGATGCCCAGATGGCGCGGATTGTGGCGGTGCTGGAGGAAATTTTGCGGTCAGGCGTTGAACGTTGAGCTTTGGTTGTCCAGGCTGGCCGGAGACAGGTTCAGGGTAGCCCGGACAAAACTCGGGGGTTCTTCACTGCGCTCAGAATTACAGATGTAATTCAGAGATGCTTCCCGTCGGCGAGTTCGCGCACTAGATCCAGGTCGGCGGCAAGGAAGTCATAGTCGGGAAGCGCACCAAGGGGCGACCAGCGCATCTCGTTGAAGATACGATTTTCGAGTTCGCCTTCGAACTCCTGAACAACGAAAAACTGCAGGTCGATGGAGGCGCCGTTGCGATAGCGATGGCGCAGGCCTGCGACGTGACGGCCGATGATGGCGTTGATTCCCAGCTCTTCGTTCAGCTCGCGGGCGAGCGCGGCCTCGGGAGTTTCGCCCGCTTCAATCTTGCCGCCAGGGAATTCCCACTTCAGGCTCATGGGCTGGTCAGGACGACGCTGGCAAATAAGCACTTCGCGGCTGTTGGCGGTCTGTTCACGCAGAATTAGCGCAGCCACAACATAGCGGACCGTGGGAGTCGTAGAGGCATCAGCGTGCCCCTTCAGCTTGCGAATAGGCTCTTTCACTAATCTCAATCTTTAGACGAGGTTAGCGAGGCAAAAGGCTCAGCAGAGTGCGCAAATGCTTAGAGCGAGCCTGGAGCGCTCTCGTTCAAGCCGCCGCGAAGGGAGCCTGGACGATAGACAGGCCAGCCGCTTTGCAGAGCATGCGCGGCCAGGGCGGGCGAAGGATTGACAGCGAACGGGCGGCCTGCAATGGCGAGCATGGCGGCATCGTGGACCGAGTTGCCGAAGACCACATCGGGTGCATCAACACCGGCCTGCCGCAGCGCGGTCACCTTGCCCTCGTCTGTTGGAACATTTAGAACCTGGTTAGTGACGATGCCGTTCACCACCCTAACCTTGGCGGCAAGGACGTGATCGGCAGGGATGCCGAGGTCACGGACGCCCTCTTCGATGACCCAGTCGTTCGTGGAGCTGACGGCCCAGATCTCGGTTCCGAGCTGGTGCAGCTGTTCGACAAGGCTCTTCATCTCCGGGAAGATTCTGGGGCGAACGTACTCGGCGAAGTAGACTCTGGCGACGCGGCGCATTTCATCTTCGTGCAGGCCCTGGTACATCTGCACCATCTCGCCGCAGATGGCGAGTTCGCTGACCTCGCCGCGCAGGTAGGAGCGGTACCGGCTGTCGATAAAGTCGACGACCTCACGGGAGACGAGACCGGCCTCGATGGTCCACTTCATGAACTCGGAGCCGGCGTCTCCGGACCAGAGTGTGCCGTCGCAATCAAAGACGGCGACGCGAGGAGCGGGATTCAGGACGGCATGGTGGAAGTCGGTGGAGTGAAGAGATGGGACGGGAACGACGGCGCTCACAGGGGGACTCACTTTCGCGGGCGGCGCGGCGAGATGCCGGCAAGCCCACAACGTAGATTCTATTTTACGAGAGTGAACGTGAACCTACGGTGACCCGCTCAACGTATACGGTGCATCTTAGAGGGAAGAGGAGACGAATCACATGAGTGAAGAACATCTGTCTGGCCAGGCTGGAATCAAGAAGATTGGCGAGTTAATTAAAGAGATCCGGATCGCGATGATGACAACGGCCGCGCCGGACGGCAGCTTTGACAGCCGCCCCATGGCGACCCAGAAGACTGAGTTTGACGGGACGGTGTACTTTCTGACGCGGCAGGAGTCAGGCAAGGTGCAGGAGCTGGCGGACGACTCGCATATCTCGCTGCTCTATGCCGACCCGGGCGATTCGAAGTTTGTGACCGTGAAAGGGAAAGCGACTGTGTACCGGGATCAGGCAAAGATTGAGGAGCTATGGAACCCGATGTACAAGGCCTGGTTTCCGATGGGCGAGACCGATCCTGCGATTGCGATCTTGCGCGTTCATGTGGATGAGGCGCAGTACTGGGAGGCCTCGAGCAGCCGGCTCGTGCGCGGGCTGAAGTATGTTGCGGCTGCGGCGACCGGTGGGAAGGTCGATGTCGGAACACAGGGGACGGTGACGTTGTAAGGGCGTTCGTCTGGGGAGGTACCCTCCTCCCCCCCGTACCTGGTTGTAACATCTTCATTTGATTGAAGTTGCTGGTGCGATGCCGGCTAAAGTATTCAGCAAAAATGGGTTATAGGTAAAGTGTCTTACTGATTGGAGTTAGGATCGCCGGGTGGAGAAGCGGGTCCTTCGCTTTGCTCAGGATGACAAGGTGGTGGAGGGTCGTGATGGCGAGCCATTTGTTCTATTTAACTTTAGCTGTTTGGAATGGGTAAGTGCGCCAAAGGGGATGTGCGTCACTTCGCTCTGACTTTTGCGGCGTGATGCTGGGTTCTTGCTTTGGTCGAATCAGAAGTTCGCTTCAGATGGGCGGCAGGCCATCCACGATGGGAACTCCGGCGGGTGGGGTGAAGACGAAGTCGGCGGAGGTGACGGATGGGTTCTCCTGCAGATTGCTGAAGTGGAACTCGGTGACGGATCCGTCGACTTCTTCGAGCTTTAGATTCCGGATTGCGCCAGTGGGCGTGACATCCAGGGTTAGGGATCTCAAGCGGGCTTCCTGGCCGCGAGGAGTACCACGAATGATGGAGCCGTCAGGGGCTGCGGTGACCTGGATGCCGGTGAGTTCGCGAGCTAATTGGGCGTGACCGAGCAGCAGGCGAAGAGGCGAGCGGAGATCATCCATCTGTTTGGCAGCGATGCGCTGGGCCTGGGCGTCGCCGGGCGAGAAGGACCAGGCGTACTTGCCGTCGAGGACGAAGAGCTTACCGGCCGGACTGGTGTAAGACCAGCGCATGCGGCCGGGTTTACTGAGGAGAAGGATGCCAGCTTCGGCCTTGTGCATGCCGAGGCCGTCGTAGCTCTCGGTGAAGGTGGTGCGTAGGGAACGGAGGCGGTTGTAGTGGGTGTCGACGGCTTTGAGGACAGCGGCGTCGGCGGCGGAAAGTTTAGTGGCTTGCGAGTTTTGTGACCGGAGTGAGCAGGGTAGAAGCACGAGAGCCAGTGCAAGGGCACTGGCTCTAAGGTGCGGGATAAAGACAGGACTCATTGGATGGGCTGGGTACAGCCGGTGGCTCCCTGCGGGTCCTTACGGATGGTGTTGTTCTCGTCCGAGCAGAAGCCATTATCGCCGGTTTTTCCGACAGATTGCGGGACGGCGGTGATCTCAAACGAGGTAAACATGTCCTGGTTATTCACGGTGACTTTGGTGCAGTTTGTAATGGCGAAGGTGTAGCCGGACTTCTGGCCGGTGGAGAGAGCGGGCTCAATGAGCTGTGCGGCCTGGGATGTGGGCGCGCCGGATTTAGGATCGCCGCCTAGATTAGCCAGTGTGCAGGCGAAGCCGTTGGCCGGATAGGCGGAGTTGTACTGGAGTTCGGCCTGTGCGATGGTGCGAACGGACTGGATGGCGCTGGTTTCGTTGGCCTGCTTGCGAAGCTTGAGCAGCTGCGGCACAGCTAGTGTCATCAGGATCAGCATGACAGACATGACGATCAGCAACTCGATCAGGGTAAAGCCTTCGTTGCCGGCCTGCCGTTCATTCCCTCGTGTCATACATCTATCCTTTTACTCAGTGTGGTCTTTACTCAGTGTGGTGTGGGCGTGCATTTCTTGCTCGAACAGAGTACCGCAAAGCGTGCAGGATCTTCAGGCGGCAAGGCTGGCGCGATCAATCTTAAGAGCGCCGAGATTGCCGAGCATGGTGAGAGCCAGCTTTTCGGGTTGAAAGAGGCTCTGCGCCAAGACCTGGATCTCTGCAACGGTGACGCGGTCGATATCGGCGACGATCTCCTCAACGCCGAAGAAGCGGCCGTAGTACATCTGCTGACGGGCGAGATTGGCCATGCGGCTTCCGGAACTTTCGAGGCCCATAACGATGTTGCTCCTGAGCTGGTCCTTGGCGCGAGCGAGTTCGGGCTCCGAGACGGGCTCGGTAGTGAGACGGCTGAGTTCCTTGACGGTAAGCTGAACGACCTCCTGGGCTTTTTCAATGGAAGCGCCGGCATAAACACATAAGGAGCCGGTGTCGCGGAAGGGGCTCATCTCGGAGTAAATAGAGTAGGCGAGGCCGCGGTCTTCGCGGATGGTCTGGAAGAGGCGGGAGCTCATGCCGCCGCCGAGGATGGTGTTCATCAGATAGAGGCCATAGCGCCGGGGGTCGCTGACACGTGGGGCGGGCACACCCAGGCAGATCTGGACCTGCTCAAGCGAGCGCTTGCGCTTGAGGGTGATGTGCGGATATGCGATGGGGATTGACTGGCCGGCGATCAAAGGGTCCGGATGGGGAACGAGCGAGCCGAAGCGGCGCTCAACCCGCTCCACGAAGGCGTCGTGCTCGAGATCGCCGGCGGCCGAGAAGACCATGGTCTGCGCGGCGAAGCGACGGGCGTGTTCCTCAAAGAGAACCTCAGCCGTGAAGCTTGAGACGGTCTCGGAGGTGCCGAGGATGGGACGGCCGAGCGGGTCACCCTTCCAGAACTTCTGGGTAAAGATCTCGTTGACGAGGTAGTCAGGGTTGTCCTCGTCCATCTTGATCTCTTCGAGGATGACGCCCTGCTCGCGGGTGACGTCTTCGCTGGTAAAGGTGGGATGAAGGACCAGATCGGAGAGGATGTCGAGCGCGGGCTCAGCCTTCTCTTCAAGCACCTTGATGTTGAAGCAGACATTTTCCTTGCTGGTGAAGGCGTCCAGGTTGCCGCCCATGCTGTCGACCTCGCGGGCGATCTGCTGGGCGGTGCGGGAGGTGGTGCCCTTGAAGACCATGTGCTCGACGAAGTGGGAGATGCCGTTGCGCTCGGCGGTCTCGTCTCGAGCGCCGCTATTGACCCAGACGCCCATGGATAGGCTGTTCACGTGCGCCATCCGCTCGGTAAGGACGAGCATGCCGTTGGACAGAACGGTACGGCGGATATTGCGGGTGGTAGAGCGTACGGCTCGGCCCTCCGGGCTGAGCGTTTCGATCGGGGAAGCCGTAGCGGACATGGAACTCCTTAATACGTATTCTTTCACAGGGTTGCGAGCTTTGACGGAGCCGCAGGCCTGAGGGCGAAGCGATAGACTGTTAGATAGGGTGAACGCCTGCTCGACTCATGTCCACTTTACCCATTTCGAAGGTCCTGCCTCTGTTTGGCCTGGATGCCAGGGAGCTGACTGAACTGATGGCCGGCCACGGCGAGAAGCCCTACCGCGCCAGGCAGCTGTTTGACGCGCTCTATCGGCAACGGGCGAACTCACTTGAGGAGATCACGGCGCTTCCCGTGGCGTTGCGGGAGCAGCTCACGAAAACTCACGAGATCGGGCTGCCGGTGCTGTCGTCCACGGCCCGCTCGGTGGATGGGACGGAGCGCTACCTGGTGCGGCTGGCGGATGGCGAGACTGTAGAGACGGTGTGGATGCCGGACGGGGATGGCGGAGAGCGTGGGGATGACGTGGAAACGGCCGCGGAGGACGAGAGTGGGCCGGCGGGCGCGGCGAGCTTCCGGCGATCCACCATCTGCGTGTCCTCGCAGGTGGGCTGCGCGGTGAACTGCCAGTTCTGCCTCACGGCGAAGCTGGGAATCCAGCGAAACCTAACGCCGGGTGAGATTGCGGGGCAGGTTGCGGCCGTGCTGAACCGCCATGATGTGCAGCTGGCGAGCGCGCGGGGTAATAACAATCCGGCACGGATCAACCTGGTGTTTATGGGGCAGGGCGAACCGTTTCTGAACTATGACAACTTCATGGCCGCGGTTCGGCTGCTGGTCACAGGAATGGGGATTCCGGAGTCACGGATGACGGTTTCGACGTCGGGGATTGAGCCGGCGATTCGGCGGTTTGCGCTCGAGGCGATCCGGCCGAAGCTGGCGTTGTCGCTGAATGCCTCGAACGACAGCGTGCGTGAGCAGATTATGCCAATTACGCGGAAGTGGAACATTGCCACGCTACTGGAAGCATGCGACACGTTGCCGCTGCGAACGCGCGAGTGGGTGACGTTCGAGTATGTGCTGCTGGGCGGGGTGAACGATCAACCGGAGCATGCGCGCGAGGTGCTGGCGCTGCTGCGCGGCCGACGGGCGAAGGTAAATCTGATCGTATGGAATCCAGGGCCGGGGATTGCGTACTCGCAGCCTGATCCGGCGGATGTGACGCAGTTCCAGCAGATGCTGATGGCGAACGGGCTGCCGACGTATATTCGCAAGCCGCGCGGGCGGGATATTTATGCGGCGTGCGGGCAGTTGAAGCGGACGATCGAGACGACGCCGCACCCGGAGTTGATTCGGGGAATTTTGCCGGCGCTGGCGGGTTGAGGTGGTTGAGCGAGTTGGGTGAGGCAGGCGTCAGGGTTCCCGGTAGAGAAGCAGGTTCCTCGACTTCGCTCGGAATGACAATCAAGAAAAGCAATGACAACCAAGAGAGTGGGGATATCAAGAGACAAGCCAGGAGGCGCGATTACGCCCGAGGCTGGCGGCGGCGTTCGCGCAGGCCGATGTTCAGCAGGGCTTCGGTGACGCGATCGTACTCGTGGCGAAGCACGTCGCCCTCGTGGACGAAGTTGCCGACGATGGGCTCGACGCCGAGGGCCTTGATACGATCGAGGTCGGCCTGGATGGGGGACTGGCCTTCACGGGCGTACTGGTCCAGGCGCTGGGCGGAGATGGGCGAGTTGTTGATGAGGGCGTAGTCGAAGATGCGCGAGCGCAGCGGGCCGGCATGAGCGGCGATGCGCTCGATGTGCTCGGAGGCGGTGAGTCCGAGGCTCTCGTTAGCCTGGGTCATGAGATTGCAGATGAAGACGCGGGTCGCCTTTGAGGCGGCGAGGGCTTCGGGGATGCCTTTGACGAGCAGGTTGGTGATGAGCGAGGTGTAGAGCGAGCCGGGACCGAGGGTGATGAGGTCGGCGTTGGCGATCGCGTC
>CAXTJC010000018.1:0-14753 GCA_964244225.1 uncultured Acidobacteriaceae bacterium | reverse complement strand
CGAGATGCTGAAGCGGATTGGGACGGCGGCGCGGAAGGATATCGAAGGGCTGCTGGGGACGAGGGTGTTTCTGGAGCTGTTTGTAAAGGTGCAGGAGGAGTGGCGGTCGAGCCGCGGGTTTGTGGAGGATCTGGACTGGCGGCGGCAGATGGAGCATCTGGCGGCGAAGCAGGCGGCGGAGGAGAAGTAGGGTCTCCCTCCCCCCTCCCCGCACTTTGGCCCTAAAGTCTTCATTCGCCGAACCGTATTGGGAGTACTTCTTTCTGCGACGAACGAAGATGAAGTAGGAGTGTGGCTCATGTCTCCATCGTATGGGGTTACGCAGGGCGATTGCGCCACGGTGCGCCGTAAAGTAGCGGCATGGTGGAGGCTCTAACGAGTTGGGAAATGAGCGACCGAGCGAGGGCTATCAGAAGAGCAAGAGGATCTCTGCGAGGAAGGCCAGCTTAAGCTTGGGTGAGCAAGACAGGTACGGGTCGCTTCCGAGAATGCGATTTTGAAGACTCATGAGGAACCGCCCGAACTGACGGGTCATGGAGCATCTTCGACCGGGCGAACCGTAAAGCTTTTCTCTCCAACGCTGAAATAACGCCTTCGCATCCAGAACGCGACATTGACCAACCCAATCAGGGCTGGCACCTCGATCAGAGGACCCACTACTCCGACAAACGCCTCGCCCGAGTTAAGGCCGAAGACGGCCACGGCCAAGGCAATCGCCAGCTCGAAGTTGTTTCCTGCCGCCGTAAAGGACAGGGTTGCCGATTGAGCGTAGTCGGCTCCTAGCTTCTTACCCATCCAGAAGCTCACCAGGAACATGACGAGGAAATAGACGACCAGCGGGACCGCGATGCGGATGACATCAAGCGGAAGCCGCACGATCAGGTCACCTTTGAGTGAGAACATCACAAGGATGGTGAAGAGCAGCGCGATCAGCGTGAATGGACTGATGCGCGGCACAAAGCGAGTCCTGTACCACTCCTCTCCCTTGGCGCGAACCAGGACAAGACGAGTTAAGAAGCCAGCCACAAAGGGAACGCCGAGGTAGAGACCGACGCTCTTGGCGATATCCTCGATCCCGATTGGCACCACACTTCCCTGCAATCCGAACCACTTCGGCAGGACGGTAAGGAAGATCCAGGCATAAAGGCTATAGAAAAGAACCTGAAAGACGCTATTGATGGCAACCAGACCGGCGACATAGTCCGTGTCTCCTTCGGCCAGCTCATTCCAAACCAGCACCATCGCGATGCACCGGGCGATGCCGATCAGGATGAGGCCGCGCATGTAAGCCGGTTCCCCACGCAGGAAGACGATGGCCAGTAAAAACATCAACACAGGACCGATGAGCCAGTTCTGGACGAGCGAGAGTCCCAATACCCGCTTGTTTCGGAAGACCTCGCCCAGCTTTTCGTATCGAACCTTTGCCAGCGGCGGAAACATCATGACGATGAGTCCTACAGCTATAGGGATGTTCGTGGTTCCACTCTGAAAGCGGTTCACGAAGCCAGCCGACGCAGGAACGAAGTGGCCTATCGCCACTCCCACAGCCATGGCGAGGAAGATCCAGAGCGTGAGAAAACGGTCCAGAAACGAGAGCTTCTTACGCGCAACTGGAGTGCAGGTCCTACCCTGAGCGACGGACACCGTAGGCATCAGAGCGCCTCACTGAAGACGGAACGCTCTACCGAAGAGGGCCGGGGAGCACCTTGCAAGCCGATGAACTTTTCCGGGGCACAGCAAGCTCTTGAGAGCCGCGAACTGTCGGCTTGCATGCTCTTGTCTTCATGAAGCCAATCGAGCGTTTGCTTGAGAATCTTGGCCGCTCCTGTATGAGGCGGGGGCACTATCCGGTAATGAATCCACGTTCCCTCACGGCGGGCGGTCACAATGCCAGCTCTCCGCAGATACGCCAAGTGTCGCGAAATCTTAGGCTGTGCTTGTCCTAAAATTTCCACGAAGTAGCACACGCACAACTCCTGGCTCCCCATTAGATTCAGCAATCTCAGGCGGGTGTTATCCCCTAAAGCCTGGAAGAATCGTTCCATATCGAACGCAACCGTCTTTGCCATAGATGCAAACATACGCCTTGACGGATGTTTGCGCCAGCTCTATATTCGCATTACCGCATATGGAGGCGGGCATTATGGAAGTGCACTTCCTCAAGCCGCACCTCGCGATCAATGTTCGCGATATTCCGACCAGCATCGAGTTTTACCGCACTCTTTTCGGCGTGGAACCAGCCAAGGTCCGCAGTGACTACGCGAAGTTCGACGTGACGAATCCGCCGCTTAACTTCACGCTGAATCACCATGCATTTGACGAAGCCGGTGCTCTGTCTCATTTGGGCTTTCAGGTCTCCTCAACAGAGGACGTGTTGGCGGTCCGGCAGATATGGCACGAGCGTGGCTTGGTGACCCGCGATGAGATGCAAACGAACTGCTGCTATGCGACCCAGGACAAGACTTGGGTCAAGGACCCGGACGGCAACGAATGGGAGGTGTTTGTCGTCCTCAAAGACAACCTGCCCGAACAAGCCGTAGCTGTCGAGGCAGCTTGCTGCGCCCCTACCTGCCGCGACGATCACACGAATGCACCAGTAGGCGCGAGCTGTGGTTGTGCGACGGCCGTCAACTAGGGTGACTATGCAGACGGTGATCTTTGCCTGTGTTCACAACGCCGGGCGGTCGCAAATGGCGGCCGCCTTTTTCAACGAGTTTGCCGATCCCAAGAAAGCCCGTGCGATCTCTGCCGGGACGGAACCAGGATCTCGTGTTCACCCGGAAGTGCTGGAGGTGATGCGCGAGATTGGCCTTGATCTTTCTACTGCTCACCCGCAGCTCCTCACGGAAGCCCTGGCGCATGACGCGAGCCTGCTTGTGACGATGGGATGCGGCGAGAAATGTCCGTATGTCCCAGGTCTACGCCGAGACGACTGGCCGCTGCGCGATCCCAAAGGCCTGCCTGTCGAGGATGTTCGGAAGGTGCGAGACGAGGTAAAAGATCGTGTGATGGAGCTGGTCAGCCAGGAAAAGCTGCGCTGAAAAAGATCGCGTTCGTCCCTATACACGCATCTGTGGGACTATTGAGGCGGATAAGTGACCGACGCTACAGGGACGTCCCTCGCAGTGGGCCGGGGCTACTCTTTGACGCTGACGCCGAGGGCTTTCATTTTGCGGTAGAGGTGGGAGCGTTCTAGGCCGAGAGACTCGGCGGTGCGGGTGAATATTGAGAATGACTGATGATTACGCGGGTGTTCCTACGGAAGGCATCCGCATTCGCTTGTCCGCTTTGGGGTCGCTGTTGCTCTCGGTTCCTATGCAGATGACCCTCTCGCTCTCCCCGTGTTGCTTGAGTTGACGAACGACTCGGACTCACAGGTGAGGAACTGGGCTGTATTTGGACTCGGCGTACAAGGTCGTGCTGATTCCGAGGAGATCCGGCTTAGCTTTCTAAGACGACTTGAGGACTCATTCCTGGACGTGAGGATGGAAGCGGCTGCGGCACTGGGAATCCGGAATGATGCGCGAGTCGCGCAACCCTTGATTCGCATGCTGCGCAGGAATGGTTCTCTTTATGGACTTATTGAGGCTGCAAGGGAGTTGCTGGAGATGGAGGAAGAGCCAGCCGGGTGGTTTGCGGAGGAGTACATCGCAGCAATTCGCGAGAAGTTTTGTAAGTGTTTGCGTCGTGCCTTTCCAGCAGCTCTCGTGCGACCCGGAGCAAGATGCGGGGATTCTTCGCTTCACTCAGAATGACAAATTATAGGGCGATGGTACGTCGCTACGCTCCGTCGTGAAAGGCAAGAAGCAGGTTCTTCGCTGCGCTCAGAATGACAAGTCTTTGGGGAGGGTGAGAGCGCCGCAATGGTCTGGCTTTCCTACTCCTTGACGGTGACGCCAAGGGCTTTCATTTTGCGGTAGAGGTGGGAGCGTTCTAGGCCTAGGGACTCGGCGGTGCGGGTGATGTTGCCGTGGTATTCGTCGATTTTCTTGAGGATGTAGTCGCGCTCGTAGGCTTCGCGGGCCTGAACGAGGGTGGGGCTTGGGTCTGACTCTATGCCCCGGGCGGTTGCAGGGGTGCGGCTGTTGCGGGGGTTGTCGCTGGCGGGTTTGGGGTCGCGGAAGATGGCCATGGGGAGGTGGCGGCGCTCGATGCGCTGGGATTTGGGGTTGAGGATGAGGACGCGCTCGACCAGGTTGCGGAGCTCGCGGACGTTGCCGGGCCAGTTGTACTGGCGGAGGGCGGCGAGGGCGTCGTCGGTGAGCTCGACGTGCTGGCGGCCGTACTGACGGCCGAACTCGACGAGGAACTCTTTGACGAGCAGCGGGATGTCTTCCTTGCGGTCGCGCAGGGGCGGGACGAAGAAGGGGATGACGTTGAGGCGGTAGAAGAGGTCTTCGCGGAAGTTGCCGTGGGCGATCTCTTCTTCGAGGTCCTTGTTGGTGGCGGCGATGACGCGGACGTCGACGTGGACGGGGTGGGTGGCGCCGACGGGGAGGAAGCGCTGCTCGTCGAGGGTGCGGAGGACCTTGGCCTGGGTCTTGAGGCTCATGTCGCCGACCTCGTCGAGGAAGAGGGTGCCGCCGTCGGCGCGCTCGAAGGTTCCCTTCTTTTCGGCGGGGGCGGAGGCACCGGCGGGCGAGGCGCCGTGGCGATAGCCGAAGAGCTCGGACTCGATGTAGTCCTCGGGGATGGCGGCGCAGTTGAGCTCGACGAAGGGGCGGTCGGAGCGAAGGGATTCGGCGTGCATGGCGCGGCCGATGAGCTCCTTGCCGGTGCCGGACTCGCCGAAGATGAGGACGCGGCCGTTGGTGGGGGCCATGAGCTTGATCTGCTGGCGCAGCGCCTTGATGGAGACGCTCTGGCCGGTGACGGCGCCGCGGACGGCGAGCTGGCGGGCGAACTCCTGGTTGTCTTCGCGGAGGCGGCGGGCCTGGAGGGCGTTACTCAGGACGATGAGGGTACGGGCGAGGGATAGGGGTTTTTCGAGGAAGTCGTAGGCGCCGAGCTTGGTGGCGCGGACGGCGGCTTCGATGGTGCCGTGGCCGGAGATGATGATGACCTCGGGGATGCGCGAGGGCTCCATCTGGCGGATCTCGGCGAGGGTGTCGAGGCCGTCGCGGTCGGGCAGCCAGATGTCTAAGAGCACCAGGTCATACGAAGCATCTCTGATGAGCTCGAGGGCTTCGGTGGCGGTGCCGGCGGAGGTGACGGTGTAGCCCTCGTCGGCGAGGATGGCGGAGAGCGACTCGCGGATCTCGGGTTCGTCGTCGACGATGAGGACGTGGTTCATGGCTTACTCTTTCAAGACGGTTCGCGTGTGGGTTACGGAACCTTAGGTACACGACCAGCGTAATCTCTCTGGTCGAGGATTTGGACGATATGGTGACGCTGCTTGTTTTCTGTTTGCTGGTTGTGGTGTGCTGGCCGCTGGCGCTGGTGATGCTGGTGCTGTACCCGCTGGTGTGGCTGGTGCTGCTGCCGTTCCGGGTGGTGGGGCTGGTGGTGGGTGGGGTGTTTGCTCTGGTGGGGGCGATTTTTTATCTGCCGGTGCGGGTGCTGCGGGCGATTTAACGGGGCGAACGACGCAGAGTTCGCGGTACTCTTGGTAGCTCGGTGAGCTCCCTATGAATCGTCGCCAATTCGCAGCTCGATCTCTAGCCGCAGCAGCAGGCGCTGCGCTATACGACCATCCTAGTAATGCCGCCGCGTCACTTTCCGCGGATCGGACTCCTGGATCGGTCCCTGAGTCGTAGATACAGAAGGCGCGTTTTCCGGAAGGTTTTCTTTGGGGTACGGCTACGGCCTCGTACCAGGTGGAAGGCGCGTGGAATGAGGATGGCAAGGGCGAATCGATTTGGGACAGGTTCACGCATGCACCCGGGAAGGTGAAGGGAGGCGTAACAGGGGACGTTGCCTGCGATCAGTACCACCTGTATGCGCAGGACATCGCGTTGGCCAAGCGGCTCAACCAGAAGAGCCAACGATTTTCGATCTCCTGGCCGCGGGTTCAGCCTACAGGGACTGGCGCACCGAACAGGAAGGGGCTGGATCACTACAGCCGCTTCGTCGATGCTCTGCTTGAGGCCGGCATCCGGCCCTGGTGCACGATGTACCACTGGGACCTTCCGCAGGCGCTTGAAGATCGTGGAGGCTGGCCGAATCGGGATCTCGCCAGCTACTTCGCGGACTATGCCGGCATTCTCGCCAAACATCTGGGGGATCGAGTCACGGTGTGGGCGCCTTTTAATATGCCTTGGGCGATCGCTTTCATGGGCTATGCCGCAGGCGCCTTTCCTCCTTGCAGAACGAGTTTCAGCGATTTTCTGAAGGCTGCGCACACGTTGGCGCTGGCGCAAGGGGAGGCACACCGCGCGGTGAAGGCAGCCTCTCCGAAGGCAACGGTGGGCAGCGCGTATGAGATGGCTCCTGCTTACCCGAAGACCGACTCGGACGACGATCGCGCAGCCGCCGCCCGATACCACGCGATGAACAATGTTTTCTTTCTGGAGGCAACGATGGATGGCCGCTACCCGAAGGCGTTTGTGGGAGAGCCGCCGTACGAGGTGATGGGCTACAAGGCGGGCGACGAGAAGCTGCTGTATGCGCCGCTGGACTGGGTGGGCTTTCACTATTACACGCGCCGGATCGTCTCCGATGCGAGCAAGGAGACGTTTCTTGGCGGCGGTGCTTTCAGTGGCACTGAAATCGAGAGCAACTCACCGGGCGGGCGCGATCCGTATACGCGGTTTCGTGCCGCGATGCCGACAGAGGGTCCGCTGACCGATGCCGGTCTGGAGGTCTGGCCGCGCGGCATGTACGACCTGGTTACGCAGATTTCGAGGGAGTACAACCACCCGATCATTGAGATCACCGAGAGCGGATGCGGGTATCTCGATAGCCCCGATGAAGAGGGCCGCGTACCGGATGGACGCCGGATCCAGTGGTATCGCGAGGTGCTCGCGGAACTGGCGCGCGCAATCGCCGATGGAGCCCGGGTGCGCGCCTTTCATGCCTGGACCCTGCTCGACAACTTTCAGTGGGCGGAGGGGTATACCGAGCGCTACGGGCTGATTTATACGGACTTTCGCAGCCAGAAGCGCACGGTGAAAGACTCGGGGCTCTGGTATAGCCGAGTTGCTGCGTCCAATCGACTCAACGTGTGAGGCTGATGGCGGAAGTGCAAGATCTCGGACGAGTTGGCAACGGCGTATCAAGGCGGGACGGAACGTTTGCGAGCAAGAGCACGTAGTACGTGCGTGTTAAAGCGCATGCTTCTATCTGCTTCGCTACTCCACGCGGGATGGCATGCCGCGGCACAGCAGCCGCAGCTGCTCATCCTGGGAACCGCTCACCTGAACAACCCTAACCGTGACATGTATGACAGCGTTGTGGACGATGTGTTGACGCCAAAACGGCAGGCGGAGATCGTCGAGGTGGTGAATGACGTAGCCCGCTTTCGACCGACCCACGTTGCGCTTGAGTGCTCACCCAGCCAACAGACGGAGTACGACGAGCGCTATGCCAAATATCGCGCGGGTACCTACACGCTTAGTCGAAACGAGCGCGATCAGATCGGCATGCGGCTGGCTGCGAAGCTGAACCTGGCACGTATTGATTGTGTCGATTACCAAGCTGGTCCTCCAGGACCGGATGCGGACTACGACTTTATGGCCTTCGGCCAAGCGCACCATGAGTTGACACCTCTCATGCAGGAGATGGCCGCCGCAGGAAAGAGCTCCGTTACAGAAGGCACGACCTATGGGCAGTCGCATCCGCTTATCGACTGGTATCGGAGCGGCAATCAACCGAGCAAGCTGCGGGAAGGTAACAAGGTCTATATGCGTTACATCGCGCGGTTGGGCGATGCAGGAGCTCACCCCGGTGCTAACTGGGTTGGCGGATGGCATACGCGCAACATGATTATTGTGGAGAATCTGCGACGGCTTGCGAAGCCGGGCGATCGCGTTTTTACGCTCTTCGGTGCAGGTCACGTCTATCTTCTAAACGAGTTTGCTACGGAGTCGGCCGCGTTCAATATTGTTGATACAGAGGCTTATCTTCGATAAGTCTCTGGCCTACGTCATGGCACACCTAGGTATGCCGGGCGGGTGGTGTAGTTGCAGTTGGCGTCGACGATTGGCCGCCGCTGGCTACTTGCGAGAAAGCGGCTTTGCGGGACTGATCCTGCGGTCTCAATCTTTAGTCTTGGCCGATGATCCTAAAGTTGAACTGGAAAGCGATGACGCACTGAGACGAGATATTGCACCAACATGAATTGCGGTGCAGACTAGCTGCATGAGAGCAAACGTGAATTTGGATACCGACGTTTACACCTTTGCCTCGACGTATGCGAGTGCGAAGGGTATTCCGCTCGGTGCGGCTATCAGCGAACTTCTGCGACGGGCGGAACAGGCACCGGAACCTGTGTCGGCCCTACTGACAGAGAGCCGGCTTGGTTTGTTGGTAAGGGCGAAACGAGAGGGTGAAAGAGACCTCACGCCTGAGATGGTCAAGGAGCTTTCAGAGGACGATCTTGCCTAAGGCGGCGGTACACCTGCTGGACGTCAACGTGGTGCTGGCCCTTCTGGATGAGCGCCATACGCATCATGCAGCAGCGGAAGTTTGGTTTGATTCGCCCGGATTGCGATGGTCGTTATGTTCCTTTACGGAAGCTGGGGTACTGCGATTCTTCACGCGTCCGAAGACGGGCGGTCTAAGCATGGAACAGGCTACAGCCAATGCTGGAGAGACTTGGGCGGAGGCCGGGGTACAGCTTTCAGCCGATTTCTGCCGAGTGGCAGGCGCTCACGGCACCGTTTTCGAAACGGATCCACGGCCATAATCAGGTGACCGACGCTTACCTGCTCGGCCTGGCAGTGCAGGAGGGGCTGGTGCTTACCACGTTCGATAAGGGGCTCCTGCATCTTGCGGGAGAGCATGAACGACACGTCCTTGTTCTGGAGGCAAACTGAATGGCGGCCCTGATACACAGCGTGTTGCTGCCGTTCCGGGTGGTGGGGCTGGTGGTGGGTGGGGTGTTGGGTTGAGCGGAGCGATTTTTATTTACCGGTGCGGGTGTTGCAGGCGGTGTAAAGAGGCAGGTCTGAGTCAACTACAGAGGACCACCGAGCGGGCGATGATAACTTCCCAGAATGCGACTTGTCGGTATCTGTACCGCTAAACGGTTTCTGGCTTACGCTTACCTCTATCAGTGAGGACGGTGGAAGGGGTAAGGTCTAGCAAACGTAATGCGCGAGCTTCTTGTTCCAACTCTTCTCACATGCGGCCCGTGGCTCCTCTCGACTGCTGCTCTAGTGGAAACCTTCGCCCGCCAAAAGAACGATCAGGCAAAACGATCTGCTGTGTGGATGGTCGGTATCGCGTGGCTGGTAAGCGCATACGCGGCGTATATCTTCATACGATATACATTCCACCCTCCTCCCGGTTCACCTCCTCCTTGGAAGGACCCCGAGACGTTGGACTTGGCTATGCTCTTCTTGCTCGCTCCGATTGGTCTCGCGTTTACTATCGCAGCCGGACTGAAGGGTGCTTCTCGCTGGACGGTGATGGCACTAGTCGTTGCTCTGATCGTCTTGTTTGCGGTCGGCCTCATGGAAGGCATCTCGGTCTGAACCGTTATGGCTCAAGCTATGCATTAGTCCTGAGAAACGCCGTTGTCGTCACTTAGCCGCGTCAACGTCTGCAGTTTCTACCATGAGGCGTCTACTTGGAGCGTCAGAGCGAGATGGTGGAGACGGGTTCGGTCGCGTTTACCGGATCGGCGTCTGTGGTCGGGGCGGGGCGGAGTTCTACGAGGAAGAGGGCTCCGGCGGGTTCGTTTTTTTCGGCGCGGATGGTGCCGCCGTGTTCCTGGATGATTTTGGCTGCGATGGCGAGGCCCAGGCCGGTGCCGCGCTGCTTGGTGGAGAAGTAGGGGAGGAAGAGGCGCTCGCGCATTTCGTCGGTGAGGCCGGAGCCGGTGTCGGCGAGGGTGAGCTCGATCGAGCCGGTGTCGGCGAGGGCGGTGGTGATGCGGAGTTCGCGGAGGAGGGCGTGCTGCATGGCCTCGGCGGCGTTGTCGATGAGGTTGGAGAGGGCGCGCTTGAGGGCTTCAGGGTCGGCGAGGACGAGGGGGAGGTTGGGGGTGAGGGCGCGGACGATGCGGATCTTCTGCAGGCGGCCGGCGAAGAGAGCGAGGGCGTTCTCGACGATGGTGTTGAGGTCGGCGGGGCGGGGCTGGGCGGTGGGAAACTCGGCGAGGGCGGAGAACTGGTCTACAAGGGAACGCATTGAATCGACTGATGAACTGGTGATTTCGGTGCAGCGGCGGATGATGGCGATCGAGGGTGAGTCGAGGCCGCTGGCGGTGAGGGTGGCGGCGAGGCGATCGATGTGGCGGCGGGTCTGCTCGGCGGAGAGGGCGATGGGGGTAAGGGGATTCTTGATCTCGTGGGCGACGCGGCGGGCGACCTCCTTCCAGGCGGACTGCTTCTGGGCGCGGAGGAGCTCGGTGGCGTTTTCGAGGACGACGACGTAGCCGTGGTGCTCGCGGCCGCGCTCGGTCTGGGTTTCGAGGAGGGCGACGGTGGCGAGGAGGTTTGAGAGGGTGCCGTTGACGGTGAGCTCGAGCTCGGAGGAGGCGGAGCCCATGCGGTGGGAGCGGCCGATGAGGCGGTCGAGGACTTCGTTGACCTCGGCGGGGAGGACGGTGTCGATGGCGGCGCCGAGGAAGTGACGCTGGCCGCCGGGATCCATCATCTCGGAGAGGGCGCGGTTGGCGAGGACGATGCGGCGATCGGGGGAGAGGGTGGCGACGCCGTTGGGGATGGTTTCGAGCATGGTTTCGAGCTCGGAGCGGCGGGCCTCGAGGGCGGCATTGGCGGCGGAGATCTGCACGGTGGACTCGAGGACGGCGCGGCGGCTCGAGTCGAGGTCGGCGGCCATGCGATTGAAGGAGCGGGAGAGCTCAGAGAGCTCGTCGGTGGCGGAGGTTTCGACGCGGTGGGCGTAGTCGCCGGCGGCGATGAGGTCCATGGCGTCGGCGAGGGACTCGACGGGGCGCGTGACCTGTTTGGCGAGATGCAGGGCGAGCCAGCAGCAGGCGAAGAGGGCGAGCGCGGTGATGCTGAGCAGGAGCAGGGTGTAGAGGTTGCGGACCTGGCGGCGGGAGCGGAAGAGGGTCCAGTAGGCGTCCGCGGCATCGTGCAGGCGATTCATGGTGGCGGCCATGCCGAAGGGGACGGGCAGGCCGACGACGACGGTGCCGCCGCCCGAGAGCGCGGCGGTGCCGAGGGCGAAGTCCATGTCGCCGGCGGAGAAGATGGGCTGGTCGTTGCGCTGGGCGGCGTTGAGGATGGCGGTGTCGAAGGGTTGGCTAACGGGATGCGGGGCAGGCTGGAGTCTAGGCTGCGATCCGGATTGGGAGGTGGCAGCGGGACGGCCTTCGGGCGACTCGTCGGCTACCTCGGGGATCCAGGTCTTGAGTTGGGCGGGGGTGTTGCCCGCGGCCGGCAGCTGGAAGCCGGCGATTGCGCGGCCTTCGCGATAGATGACGGCGAAGCCATTCTGCAGCGTGACCTCGTGGCGGCTGAGGACGCGGGTGAGGAGATCGCGCTGGGAGGGCTGGTTCTGGTGCTGTTCCGGTAGCTTGCGCGAGGGCTTGGTGCGGGTTCTGTGCCGGCTTGGCGCGAGACGGTCAACAGAAGCGGGAGCCTGAGCGGGTGCGACGGCTGGTTGCGGGAGCTCGGCGGCGATGGATTCGGCTTCGACGCGGGCGTTGGCGGCGGTGTACTGGGCGAGCTGGAGGGCGATGCGGTTGGAGTCGTCGCGCATCTGGGTGACGGGCTGCGAGAACCAGCGATCGACGGCGCGGTTCATCAGCAGATAGCTGAAGGCGAACATGAAGACGATGGGGACGAGCGAGACGAGGACGGCGCCCCAGACCATGCGGGTGCGCAGGCGCGCGCCAAGCAGGCGGGTGCGCTGATCGGCGTAGAGCTTGAGGACATTGCGGACGAGAAGGACGAGAACGGCGACAAAGAGGAGAAAGGCGACGGCGGAGAGGGCCGTGTAGACGAAGATCTCGGGCGTGGTGGCGGGATTGAGGAAGGTGAGGTGAAAGGCGTTGAGGGTGGCGAGCGCGGCGAAGAGGACAAGCACCAGCGCGGCGAGGGCGATGGAGAGGATTTTGCGCCGCCGCTGGCTGATGGTCATGGGTGTGTTGCTTTCTGGTGCTGAGGGTATTCGCTTGCTTTTGTGCCGGCCGAAGCAGAATGCGGGGATTCTTCGCTCTGCTCAGAATGACAAACTGATTTTGTTGGGCGATGACTTTTACAAGACGTCTGCGATGGGCTTCCAGTTTCGTTGCTGCGCCTCGGCGACGGCTGCGTAGGTGAGGTGGCCCGCGTAGGTGTTGACGCCTTCGGCGATACCGGGGTCGGCCTCGATGGCCTGCTTTGCGCCGTGGTTAGCGAGGCGGAGGACGTAGGGGAAGGTGGCGTTGGTGAGGGCGAGGGTGCTGGTGTTCGGGACAAGGGCGGGCATGTTGGTGACGCAGTAGTGGATGACGCCCGAGACCTCGAAGGAGGGATCGGTGTGGGTGGTAGGGCGGGCGGTTTCGATGCAGCCGCCCTGGTCGATGGCGACGTCGACGACGACCGCGCCGCGCTTCATTTTGTCGATCATGGCGCGGGTGACGATCTTGGGCGCGGCGGCGCCGGGGATGAGCACGCCGCCTATGACGAGGTCGGCTTCGGCGGTAGCGGCGGCGACGTTGTAGGAGTTCGAGGCGACGGTGAAGACGCGGCCGGAGAAGATGTCGTCGAGCTCGCGCAGGCGATTGAGGTTGTTGTCGAGCAGGGTGACCTTGGCGCCCATGCCGAGGGCGATCTTGGCGGCATTGGTGCCGACGATGCCGCCGCCGATCACGCATACGTTGGCTGGGGCGACGCCGGGGACGCCGCCGAGCAGGAGGCCGCGGCCGCCGTGCTCCTTGGTCAGGTACTGCGCGCCGATTTGCACGGAGAGGCGGCCGGCGACCTCGCTCATGGGGGTGAGGAGCGGGAGGGTGTTGGCGCGGTCGCGGACGGTTTCGTAGGCGATGCCGGTGACCTTGCTGTCGACGAGGGCGTTGGTGAGATCGGTGAGTGGGGCGAGGTGCAGATAGGTGAAGAGCAGCAGGTCCGGGCGGAAGTAGCGGTACTCTTTTTCGGTGGGCTCCTTGACCTTGACGATCATGCCGGCGAGCCGCCAGATGTCGGGGGCGCCGCCGACGATCTCGGCTCCGGCCGACTGGAAGAGGTCGTCGGGCATGGCCGAGAGCTCCCCGGCGTTGTGTTCGACGAGGACGGTGTGGCCGGCCTCGGTGAGTGCCTTGACGCCCGCGGGGGTAACGCCTACGCGACTTTCGTGATCCTTCACTTCCCTGGGGACGCCGATAACCATGTGTGCCGAATCTCCTTGCTCGCTTGATTGTAGCTAGGGCGAGTGGATTGATGCGAGGGTGGCGACGGCCGGGGATAGCGTGCAAGGCGGAAGCGGCTTGGGGTAGGCTCGGAGGCAGGCGGAAGAGGCTCGATTGAAGACAGCGGAACGAGAGGGTGGTAGCGCGCAGGGGGCGATGAGGCGGACGTTTCTGCTGTATCTGGCGGTGAGTGTTGCGGTCTCGCTGGCGGCGATGCTGGCGTTCAACTGGGGGTCGCGCCACAACTCGGTGTTTACGCTCTCAAACTTTGTCGGGCCGACGGCGCTGACGCTGCTGCATGGGCAGGGGCTGACGGTGTGCTCGGTGGGTCTGGGGACGGTGGGCAACCCGATCTGCTTTCATGCGGCGCGGATGCCGGTGCCGTCGGCGGTGGTGGCGCTGGGTGCCGGGCTGGCGGGGGATCGCCTGCTGTGGGTTGGGCTGCTCAAGCTGCTGCTGATGCTGGCTCCACTCGAGGCGGCGGCGTTGCTCGCGATCGCGGCGCTGCCGGCGGCGGGATGGCGGCGAGTGGCGGGTTTGGCGATGCTGCTGCTGCCCTTTGTGATGACGGCGTTTCTGGCGGATGTGGTGAACCTGCAGGTGGAGGAGGGCTACTCGTACAGCCTGCTGGCGCTGGCGACGGCGTTGGTGCTGTTTCGTCCGGTGGGTGCGGTGAGTTGGCGACGGGTGGTGGTGTTTGCGGTGTCGGCGGCGGGGCTGTATCTGGCGAAGAGCTCCATGGCGCCGGCGGTTATGGTGCTGACGCTTGCGTTTTTGTGGCCGCTGCGGGGGCGGTTTGCGATGGTGGCGGCGACGCTGGGAGTTGTGCTGCTGGCGGCGGGCGGATGGGCGGCGTGGCAGCACCATGCGGCGGGGCGGTACACGCTGGGGACCAGTATTGACGGGGTGAATCTGCACAAGGGCAACGACGAGCTGTTTCTGGCGCACTATCCGCCAGCGGCGGGCGAGACGCTTGACAGCTACGACCCGGCGCTGAATCGCGGGCTGTACTTCCCGGATGAGTGGAGCTTCAACGACTACCATCAGCGGGCGGCGATTCGGTTTATCAAGACGCATCCGCACGAGACCGCGGAGGGCGACTGGCGGAAGCTGGAGGTGGTGCTATTTTCCGTGCGGAAGCTGGGATCGAGGCCGCGCGCGGGAGTGATGGAGGCGTTTGAGGTGAGTGGCAACGTGCTGTTCCGGCTGCTGTTCTGGGCGGCGCTGCTGGCTGCCGCGCGAGTACTGTTCCGGGACGCGCACGACGGCTTGCGGGCTGCGGCAGCGG